>NZ_JBIVVI010000549.1:0-5825 GCF_044757675.1 Kitasatospora sp. NPDC091257 | reverse complement strand
GGGCTTCGCGATCACGAGACGCTGCCGGTTCTCGTGATTGGTTCGGTCGGACGCTGCTCGATCTCAGGAGCAGCGCCACGTACTACCTGCACCACGGCGACCTCGCCGTCGGCACCAGCCACTTCCGCACCACCATCGCGGAGGGGCAGGCGCTCGTCCGCCGGCTGCGCGGCCGGGTCTCGGGCATGTGCCAGCCGACGTACGTGCTCGACATCCCCGGCGGCCACGGCAAGGTGCCGATCGGCCCGGGCTACCTGAACGGCGACGGGACCGTGACCGACCCGTGGGGCATCACCCACACCTACCCGCCCCGGAGCAGCACGGACTGATCCTGCGGCAGTGCCCGGGGAGCCGACCGGCCGACCGGTCCGACGAGCGCCGAGCACTGAAACGACCGAGCACCGAGGACCGACCGCCCGACGCCGAAGGGAACCCACCGGCCCATGGTCACCGAACCCACCCCGTGCCGACCGGACTCCGCCCTTCCGACCCGCTCCCGGAGCTCCGCGACCGGCGTGATCGGCAACGCCGTCCGCCACCCGGGCGGAACGCTGACCCTGATCGGGGCCTCGGCGATCTGGGGCCTGTGGACCACCGCGGAGAAGTACGCCCTGCGCGGGCTCCCGGTCGTGACGGTGCTCGCCGTCTCCCTGGTCACCGCCGCCGCCCTGCCCTGGGCCCTCCTGCTCCGCCGGGGCCACCGGCGCCCGCCGCGCGACCAGCTGCGGCGGCTCGCCCTCCTCGGGCTGTTCGAGCCGATGGTCGGGTACGGGGCGATCGGGCTGGGGATGGCGCACATCGACGCGACCCAGGCCTCCGTCCTGCGCGGCTCGGAGGCCTGCTTCGTGGTCGCGCTGGCCGCGCTGGTCGGCCGCCGGGCACCCACGCCGCGCGCCGTCGGCGGCGTGGTGCTGGGCGCGGTGGGCATCGCGGCGCTGGGCGGCAGCCACGCCGTGTTCGGGCTCGGTACGGGGGACCTCCTCGTCCTGCTCGGCACGGTGGCGGCCGCGGCGGCCACCATCCTCACCGGACGGATCGTCCGGGACACCGATCCGCTGGTCGCCACGGCCTACCAGTTCGGCTTCGGGCTGCTGTTCACCGTGCCGCTGATCGCCGGTCAGTGGCTGCTGGGCGGCGGCCTGACCACCGGCGGGGCCCGCCCGCTGCACTGGCTGGTCGCGGCCGGGGTCTGCGGCGGCGGGCTGGCGGGCGCGTTCCTGATGTACAACCGCGCCGTGACCCGGACCCCGGTCACCACGGCGGGCGTGCTGCTGAACATCATCCCGGTGTTCGGGCTCGCCTTCGCGGTGCTGCTGCTGGGCGAGCGCATCGACGCCTGGCAGTACGGCGGGGCCGCGCTGATCCTGGCCGGGATCTTCCTCTTCTCCGAGGCGGACACCGCGTAGCGGCGGCCCCGACGGCGGCGGCCCGCCCCGCGCGCGGTGCGCGGGGCGGGCCGCCGCCGTGCCGGCGTCCGGCCGCAGCGGTTCCGATGGTCAGCCGCGGCGGCTCCGGCGTTCGACCGCGGCGGTTCGGCCGCGGCCTCTCCGGCGATCGGCCGGGACGGTTCAGCCGACCGAGCTGTTGTAGCTCTCGATCGCCGGCTGGAGCTCCTTCGCGGCGTCGGCCAGGGCCTGCTGGGCCGGCTTGGTGCCCGCGACGGTCTGCTCGATCGCGGTCTCCACGCCCTTGCGGGCCTGCGGCATCACGCCGAGCAGGCAGCCGGCCGTGGCCGGGGTCGGCTTGGTGGCCTTCAGCTGGTCGATCGCGGTCTGGAACTGCGGGTACTTGGCCACCCACTCCTTGTCCTTGGGGTCGTCCAGGGACTTGGTGTTGACCGGGAAGTAGCCGGTCCCGGTGTGCCAGACGGCCTGCTGCTCGGGGGCGGAGACGAACTTCTCGAACTCCCAGGCCGCGCGCTTCTCGGCGTCCGAGTGGCCGGGGCCGCTGATCCACAGCGAGGCGCCGCCGATCACCGGGCCGCCCTGGTCGGCGGCGTCGACCTTGGGGAAGGCCGCGGTGCCGACGCCGAACTTCGCGGCCTCGGTGTAGCCGCGCAGCACGCCGGTGGACTCCAGGTGCATCGCGACCGTGCCGGCCTTGAACGCGGCCTGGGCGTCGTCGGTGGTGCGGCCGGTGTTGGCCGCGTAGCCGCCCTTGACCAGGTCGGCCCACCACTGGACGATCCGGGCGCCCTGGGCGGAGTCGAAGACGACCTTGCCCGCCTTGTTGCCGCGGCCGTTGTCGTTGTCGCAGTACATGGCGCCGGACTCGGCGAGCAGCTGCTCCACGAACCAGCCGTAGATGGCGGCGCCGAAGCCGTACCGGACGGTCTTGCCGTCGGCGTCCTTCTTCGTCAGCTTCTTGGCCAGCTCGCCCAGCTCGTTGAGGTCCTTGGGCGCCTGCGCCGGGTCGAGGCCGGCCTCCTTGAAGGCGTCGGTGTTCAGGTAGAGCAGCGGCATCGAGGAGTTGAACGGCATCGACTGGAGCTTGCCGCCGACCGAGTAGTAGTTGCGGATGTTGGCGTCGAGGTCGTCCAGCGCGTAGCCGTCCTTGTCGGCGAAGGCCTGGGCCGGGACGGTCTGCTTGGAGTCGATCATGAACCGGGTGCCGATGTCGTAGACCTGTGCCAGGGCGGGGGTGCCCTTCTGCTGCACGGCGGCCTTGTACTTGGTGACCAGCTCGTCGTACTTGCCCTGGAACTGCGCCTTGACCTCGACCTTGCCCTGGTGGGCGGCGTTGAACTGGCCGACCAGCCCGTTCAGCACGTCGGCGTTCTTGCCGGTCATCGAGTGCCAGAACTCCACGGTGGTGACACCGGAGGCCTGGTCGAGCGCCTGGGCGCCGGGCGCTCCGGCGTCGGAGGAGCCTCCGGAGCCGGAACCGGAGCCGGAGCCGCTGGAGCTGCAGGCGGTCAGGGAAAGGCCGGCCACCAGCAGGGCCGCGAGCGCGCGCGCACTCTTCTTCACGAGGGTTCTCTCTCTATCCGGGAAAGCGGGGGACGTGGACGGGACACGCGGTCAGCGGACGGCGCCCGCGGTGAGGCCGCGGACGATGAAGCGCTGGCCGAAGACCACCAGGGCGAGGGTGGGCAGCAGGGAGAGCACGACACCGGCCAGGATCAGCCCGGGATCGGCCATCTCGGAGTCGCGCAGCGAGGTCAGACCGATCTGGAGGGTCTGCATGTTCGCCGTGCGGGTGATGATCAGCGGCCAGAAGTACTGGTTCCAGGCCGACAGGAAGACGTAGATCGACAGCGCCGCGAGGGCCGGCTTGTTGAGCGGGACGACGATCCGCCACAGGAAGCGCCAGTGGCCGGCCCCGTCGATCCGGGCCGCGTCGCGCAGTTCGCCGGGCAGCTGGCGGAAGGCCTGGCGCAGCATGAAGGTGCCGAAGCCGGAGGCCAGGAAGGGCAGCACCAGGCCGAAGTAGGTGTTGCCGAGCCCCCAGCCGGACAGCGTCAGGTAGTTGGGGATGATGATGGCCTCCCACGGGACCATCAGCGTGGCCAGGAACACCCCGAACAGCACGGCCCGGGCCTTCATCGGCAGGAACACGAACGCGTACGCGGCGAGCACCGAGGTGAACAGCTGGGCGAGCGTGATGACGGTCGCCACGATCGCCGAGTTGGCGTACTGGCGGGCCAGCGGGATGGCCTCCACGGCGCCGGAGAAGTTCCGTCCGGTGACCGAGTGCGGCACCAGGGCCGGCGGGTAGGAGGAGAGTTCGGACGGGCCCATGAAGGCGCCGGCGATCGCGTAGTAGACCGGGAAGGCCACGGTGACGACCGCGACGGCGAGCAGCAGGTGGACGGCGGCGCGGCCGAGCAGGTCGCGCGGGGAGCGGCCGGCGAGGGCGCGGGCGCGCGGGCGGGGCGCCTCGGCCTGCGCCCCGGTCTCGGTCTCGGTGGTCAGGGTGGTCATGCGTAGTGCACCTTCCGCTCCAGGACGCCGAACTGGACGGCCGTGCAGGCGAGGACGACCACGAGCAGCACCACGGCCTGGGCGCTCGCGGTGCCGAAGTCGCTGGAGCCGTAGGCGAAGGCCTTCTCGTAGACGGAGTAGACGAGGGTCCGGGTGGAGCCGTCCGGCCCGCCCTTGGTGAGGATGTGGATCTGGCCGAAGCTCTGGAGCGCGTGGACGGTGGAGACCACGGTCAGGAAGAACAGGTTCGGTCCGAGCATCGGGACGGTGATCGAGCGGGCCAGCCGCAGGCCGGAGGCGCCGTCGATGCGGGCCGCCTCCAGGACCTCCCCCGGGATCGAGCCGATGCCCGCGGAGAGCACCAGCACGTTGTAGCCGAGGTTCATCCACACCGTGGTGACGGCCACCGAGAGCAGCGCGTACCGGGAGTCGGTCAGCCAGCCGACCGGGCCGAGGCCGACGTGCGAGAGCAGGCCGTTGAGCACCCCGCTGGCGGGGTTGAAGAACACCGCGAAGACCACCGAGGCGCTGGCCACCGAGAAGGCGAAGGGCAGTGCGAACGCCGAGCGCAGCAGCCGCACGCCGCGGATCCGGTTCTCCAGGAGCAGCACCAGCAGCAGCGCGCCGAGCACCCCGGGCACCACGGTGAGCAGGGTGAACAGGGCCGTGGTCGTCAGGGTGCGGCCGAAGTCGGCCGAGGCGAACAGGTCGGTGTAGTGCTTCGTCCCCACGTAGCGGGAGGGCGCGCCGAAGAGGTCGTTGGCGTGCCCGCTGAGGTAGACGGTCCGGCCCAGCGGGTAGCCGATGAAGAGGACGAAGACCACCAGGGAGGGCAGCAGGAAGGCCCAGGCGAGCCCGTGTTCGCCCCAGCGCCCTCCCCGTGGGGAGCGGCGGCCCGGGAGGGGCCCGGTGTGCGGTGCGGTCGGCATCGTTCGCGCGTCCGCCTTTCGTGATGTCGGTTCCGGCCGAAACCGTGTCTTGCCCGAACGACGGCGTGGAAACCCCGTGGTGATCAACGGGTGTCGCCGGGATTACGCGTTCGCGTCAGATCCGGCCGGTCGTGCCCGGACGGGCGGCGGAGGGGCTGCGCACCGGCGGCGGGCGGGCTGTCGAGCGGTTCACCGCGTTGTCGGAGGGGTGGCGTACGGTGCGCGGGTGGACGAAACGGAATTCGACATCCCGGCGGCAATGGCCGAAAGTGTGCGCTCCCGCGCGGGTGCCTGGGCGCTCGTCAGGGGCTTCGCCGCCTACTGGGGCGAGCCCCTGGGGCCGGGCGACGGCTTCGCGGACGCGGAGCTGGACGCGGCCGAGCGGCGGCTGGGCCTGCGGCTGCCGGTGGCGCTGCGCGAGGCGTACCGGCTGTTCGGCCGCCGGGCGGACCTGACCAGCAGCCAGGACGTGCTGCTGACGCCGGACGAGCTGCACGTGCTGGACGGCGCGCTGGTGTACCGGGCGGAGAACCAGGGCTGTGCGCACTGGGGCGTGCCGCTGGACGCCCTCGACCGGGAGGACCCGCCGACGGTGGGCCGGCTCGACCTGGCGGACAAGTCACAGGAGCGGTGGGAGCCCTGGGAGGAGCGCTTCTCCACGGCGGCCGCGGCGATGGCGATGATGGAGAAGCTGCTGGAGGAGCACGAGCTGACCGACTTCCTCGAATTGGAGGACGAACTGCCGGACGGTCTCCTGGAGTTGCCCGCGCTCGGCCGCAACTTCCGCTGGTACCAGGGCCCGGAGGTGCTGGTCGGGGTGGCCGAGGAGGCCTGGGTGGCGGCCCGCGCCCGCACCCCGCAGGCGCTGGACGCGCTCTACGGGGTGCTGCCCGGGGAGTGGCTGGGCGAGTAGCCGGCCGGCGGTCGGGCGGAGGAGATTGCCGGGCGGAGGGGCGGAGGGCTGCCCGGCGGA
>NZ_JBIVVI010000548.1:0-5827 GCF_044757675.1 Kitasatospora sp. NPDC091257 | reverse complement strand
CGCCTTGTCGATCGACTGCCCGCCCCGGCTTCGTGTCCGGTTCAGGACCCCGGCGTCACGACCCCGGCGTGGACCGCTTGCGCCGGGTGAAGACCCGCCGCACCGGCGTGCGGACCGCCTCGACCGCCCGGCCGGCCCGGCTGCCGACCGCCGCCCGGGCCGCCCGCACCGCGTCGGAGATCCGCCACCACAGCTGGGCCGAGGACGGCGGCAGCAGCAGCGCCCTGGTCCGCCCGGCCCGGCCGGCGCTCGCCCGCAGCCCGCGCCGGACGGTGCGGACGTCGGAAGCCAGCGGCTCCGTGGTGGGCCGCCCGGGCGGGGCGTAGAGCACCCGCTCGGTGGCCAGCGCCAGCCGGCCGGTGGCGGCCGAGGAGTCCGCGTCCAGCTGCGCCTTCTCGGTGATCCGGCGGGCCGCCGAACGCGGGGTGCGTGACTCGTCCGGGGGAATTCCGAGGTCCCAGGCGGAGTCGATCAGCTCGTCCCAGGCGGCCAGCACCTGGGCGTCGGTCAGCTCCGCGGGCCCGCTCCCGCCGGGCCCGCGCCGGCCCCCGCCGCCCAGTCGGCGGCGGCGCACGGCGGCGCGCCAGAGCATCGGGGCGAGCAGCAGTGCGATCAGCACGAGCACCGCGGCCAGGGTGCCGAGCACCTGTGGGGAGAGCAGCCAGGACTCCTCGGCGGCCGTGGCGACGGCCTTGCCCTTGGTGTCGCACTCGCCCAGCTGGCGCTGCTTGGGGGTGCAGTCCGAGCTGGAGGTCGGCGCGGGGGCGGCCGAGGCGCTCTGCGGGGCGGCGGTCGCCTGCTGGGTCGGCGCGCTGGTCGGGGCGCTGGACGCCTCGGTGTAGCGGGCCGGGACGCCGCGGCTCGGGGTCGGCTCGAAGCGCAGCCAGCCGTAGCCCGAGAAGTACAGCTCGGGCCAGGCGTGGTACATCCGGCCGGTCACCGAGTAGACGCCGCCGCCCTTGCTGTCACCGGGGGTGAAGCCGACGGCCACCCGGGCCGGGATCTTCAGCACCCGGGCCATCGCCGCCATGGTGGAGGCGAAGTGCACGCAGAAGCCGCGGCGGTCGCGCAGGAAGACGGCGATGGCGTCGCTGCCGGTGCCGCCGTTGACCGCGGTGTCGTACGTGAAGTCCGGCCCGGTGAACCAGTTGACCAGCGCCGTCGCCCGGTCGTAGTCGTTCCGGGCGCCGGCGGTGACGGCCCTGGCCTTCTCGGCGACCACCGGCGGCAGGTCGGCCGGGACGGCGGTGTAGTGCTCCCTGATGTCCTGCGGCGCGGTGGCCGCCAGGCGCAGGTCGTTGGCGCCGGGCCGCAGGTCCAGGGCGCTGACGTGGTAGTTCAGGCCGCGGATCGCCTTGTCGTTGGCCGGCAGGACGGTGCGGGTCAGCGGGTCGAGCTTCCAGTCGCCGGGCTTGGGGACCTGGACGGAGGCGGCCGGGTAGGGCATCGGCAGCCAGCTGCCCTCCAGCCGGTCGCCGATCTTGAAGTCGCCCTCGATCCGGGGGAGCTGGGCGTTGCGCAGGCCCTCGGGGGTGGGCAGCGTCGCCGGAAGGTCGGTGACCGTGGTGCTGCCGAGCTTCCAGTTGGTGCCGTCGAACTGGTCGAGCGAGCCGGTCCGCAGATAGGTCTGATCGGCCAGCGAGCTGTCCAGGGTGTAGGTGAGCAGCTCCGCGTCGGTCGGCTTGGTGACCGCGGCCTCCAGGCTGACCAGCGGGTCGAGGCTGGTCGACAGGCTCCCGCCGACGCCCTTGCCCTTCGACCCGCCGGAGCCGGAGTTCAGCAGTCCGGAGCTCCAGTGCGGCAGGACCACCGGCAGCAGCAGCGCCACCGCCAGGGCCAGCACGCCGACCTGCCGGCCGGCCGGGCTGACCCGGCCGGACTCCACCGAGCCGCGCGCGCCCCCGTAGAAGACCCGGCCCCAGCGGGAGACCCGGTCCTGGCCCTCGGCGAGCAGCAGCAGCAGGTAGCCGGCCGCGGCGACGGCGAACCAGACCCAGCTGCCGTGCTCCCCGGCCAGGCCGTTGCCGACCGAGTACAGGGCCAGCAGCGGCAGCCCGGCCAGCGCCGATCGCCGGTAGGTCACCGCGACGGTGTCCACCGCGACGGCGATCAGGCCGATCGCCGAGACCAGGATCAGCCGCAGTCCGGCGGTGGGCGGAGCCGGGATGGCGTACTGCTGTATGTCGTCCAGGCCGGCGGTGAGGACCTGGTCCAGGACCCGCATCGTGGCCGGCCCGGGCAGTACCCCGCCGGCGCCCGCGAAGCCGAGCAGCAGCAGCAGGAGCAGCACCAGCAGCTGCCCGACCGGCACCGTCCAGCGGTACAGCGGGGAGCGGCGCAGGCCCGCGCCGACCGCGGAGATCACGGCGATCACCAGGACGGCGTGGGTGAACCAGCTGCGGGTGGTGAGCAGCGGCATCATGCACAGCGAGGCGAGGGCGGTGGCCAGCGCCGAGTACGCGGTCAGTTTGGCCCGGGTGGTCACGCGCCGGCCTCTTCTCGGTAGGGGGCGGTCGTCCTGCTGCCGTCGGCGG
Source organism: Kitasatospora sp. NPDC091257 (assembly GCF_044757675.1). Classification (NCBI taxonomy): domain Bacteria; kingdom Bacillati; phylum Actinomycetota; class Actinomycetes; order Kitasatosporales; family Streptomycetaceae; genus Kitasatospora; species Kitasatospora sp. NPDC091257. The sequence continues at coordinate 3,293 of NZ_JBIVVI010000548.1, read as the reverse complement.
CCCGCCACAGGTCCGGTACGGAGTCCCCGGCCCGCACCGGGATCACCGTCCACCCGGACTCGCGCAGTTGCCGGACCCGGGCCCGGAAGTCGTCGCCGCCGGTGTCCGGGGCGAGCATCCGCAGGCCGGCCCAGGTGCCGGTGTCCAGCAGGAGGGCGATCGCCCCGCCGGCGCGGCTGCGCAGCCGGCCCAGCCGGGTGGCCTGGGCGTCGTCCAGGTCGCCGAGGACGGCGACCAGCAGGCCCTCGCCGCCGGCACGCAGCGGATCCTCGGCGCGGGAGAGGGTGCCGCCGTCGGACAGGTCGGCGACGGCGAGGGCGTCCAGGATCAGCCCGGAGGTGGCGGCGCTGCCGTGGCCGCCGCCCGTGCCGGGCGCGGGCACGGACAGCCCGGTGTCGGTGAGCAGCCGGGTCTGGTAGCCGCGCTCCAGCAGGTGCGCGCAGACCGAGGCGGCGCAGCCGACCGCCCACTCGAAGGAGGAGGCGGGGCCGCTGCCCCGGTGGGCGATCTCCCGGGTGTCCAGCACGACGGTGGCCCGGGCCTGCCGGGGCTGCTCCTCGCGGCGCACCATCAGCTCGCCGTACCGGGCGGTGGAGCGCCAGTGCACCCGGCGCAGGTCGTCGCCGGGCCGGTACTCGCGCAGGATCACGTCGTCGTCGCCGGCCAGCGCCAGGGTGCGGCTGTGGCTCTCGCCCTGGCCGATCCACTCGCCGCTGAGCCGTACCGACGGCAGCGCCTGGACCTGGGGGACGACGGTGAGGACGTCGGAGGCGGTGAAGGCGCGGGTCACCTCGCACATCCCGAACGGGTCGGACAGCCGCAGCTGGAGCGGCCCGAGCGGGTAGCGGCCGCGCAGGTCGGAGCGGACCCGGTAGGAGACCTCGCGGTGGCCGCGCGGCTCGACCCGGTCCAGCACGAAGCGCGGGCGCGGCCCGAGCACGTACGGGACCTTGTCCTCCAGCAGCAGCACGCCGGTGGGCACCCGGGACACGTTGTCGACCCGCAGGTGGACCCGGGCCTCCTGGCCGGCGACGGCCCGGCGCGGGCTGAGCCGGCGTCCGCTGGCCACCCGGTAGCGGGTGTTGGCGACCACCACCACGGCGACCAGCGGCAGGGCGGCGAGCAGGACGCCGACGCGCAGCAGGGCGTCCTGGTCGAGCAGGTAGGAACAGACCACCGCGGTGACCCCGGCGGCGAGGAAGGACCGCCCCCGGGTGGTGAGACCGCGGAACCCGGCCCGCAGTCCCGAAGCGGAGTCGGACTGGGTCACCTCAGCCCCTCCGGACGGCCGGGCCGCCCTGCGGGCGCGGCAGCGGCAGCCGGGCGACCAGGTCGGTCACGATCTGCTCGGAGGTGCGGCGGCTGAGCTGGGTCTCGGCGGTCGGCATCAGACGGTGCGCCAGGACCGGGACGGCGAGGCGCTGGATGTCGTCCGGGGTGACGTAGTCGCGCCCGTCCAGCGCGGCGGCGGCGCGGGCGGCCCGGACCAGGTGCAGGGTGGCGCGCGGGGAGGCGCCCAGGCGCAGTTCCGGGCTGGTGCGGGTGGCGCCGACCAGGTCGACGGCGTAGCGGCGGACCGGGTCGGCGATGTGCACGCCGCGGACCAGGTCGATCAGCTTGAGGATGTCGGAGGCGTGTGCGACCGGCTGGAGGTCCTCCAGCGGGCTGGCGCCGGCGTGCACGTCCAGCATCGCGAGCTCGGCCTCGGGGCTGGGGTAGCCGATCGAGATCCGGGCCATGAAGCGGTCGCGCTGGGCCTCCGGCAGCGGGTACGTGCCCTCCATCTCGACCGGGTTCTGGGTGGCCACGACCATGAACGGCGAGGGCAGCTCGTAGCTGGTGCCGTCGATGGTGACCTGGCGCTCCTCCATGGACTCCAGCAGCGCGGACTGGGTCTTGGGCGAGGCGCGGTTGATCTCGTCGCCGACCACGACCTGGGCGAAGATCGCGCCCGGGCGGAACTCGAAGTCGTGCCGCTGCTGGTCGTAGATGTTGGTGCCGGTGACGTCCGAGGGCAGCAGGTCGGGCGTGAACTGGATGCGGCGCACGGTGCAGTCGAGCGAGCGGGCGAGCGCCTTGGCCAGCATGGTCTTGCCGACGCCGGGCACGTCCTCCAGCAGCAGGTGGCCCTCGGCGAGCAGGACGGTCAGGGCGATCCGGACGGCCTCCGGCTTGCCCTCGATCACGCTCTCGACGTTGGCACGGACGCGGTCGACGACCGCGGCGAGCTCGGGGAGCCCGACCGGCTGGTACCCGTTCGCCCTCTGCTGCTCGCCCCCCGCAGGACTGCCGAGTCCGGCCTGATCGTTGTAGCTCGTCACCCGTTTACGCTCCCTGGCACCCTGTGCCCGCCCCGTCCCGAGGCCGGGCCCCACCCCATGCTTGACGCGGCCGTCCCGGGGGCGGTTCCGAACAAGGATCCGGCGCCGGGAAAGGCGGCCTGCGGCCTGGCCGCCCCAGGTGGTTCGGGGTCCGACCGGCAGGCGCATTCTCCCCCGCGGGATGGCCAGAAGTCACCATTCGGCGGTTCCCGAATGCCTGGACCGCGGGTGGCCCGTCCGCTCGTCTCCGGGCGGCTGTGGCGGGCCCGGGGACGAGCGGACGGAGAACTCAGTCGATCTCGCGCAGCAGGCCGGTGTGGACGTCGAAGACGAAGCCGCGGACGTCGTCGGTGTGCAGCAGGAAGGGAGAGGTGCGGACGCGCTGCATGGACTGGCGGACGTCGCCGTCCAGGTCGACGAAGGCCTCCACCGCCCACTGCGGGCGCTGGCCGACCTCCAGCTCCAGCTCGCGGCGGAAGTCCTCGGTGAGCCCGAGCAGGCCGCAGCCGGTGTGGTGGATCAGCGCGATCGAGCGGGTGCCGAGGGCGCGCTGGCTGATGGTCAGGGAGCGGATGGTGTCGTCGGTGACGACGCCTCCGGCGTTGCGGACGACGTGCGCGTCGCCGAGTTCGAGGCCGAGCGCCGCGAACAGGTCGAGGCGGGCGTCCATGCAGGCGACCACGGCGATCTTCTGCACCGGGCGGGCGTCCATCCCGCCGTCCTGGAAGGTCACGGCGTAGGTGCGGTTGGCCGTGACGAAGCGGTCGATGACGGTGGGTCTGGCAGGGGCGGCAGCGGCGTTCGGCGAGGGCCGGTCGGGTGTCACTGTCATGGTGGCGACGTTAGTGCGGATCGGGACCGCGCGGTGGGGCGGGGAGCTACAGAACCGGGCGCCGCGATCGGGTGCATCGCCACAACCGGAGGGTTCGCCCGGGCTGGTACGGGGTGACCCGCACGCGGGGCGGGGAGGGG
>NZ_JBIVVI010000547.1:0-5838 GCF_044757675.1 Kitasatospora sp. NPDC091257 | reverse complement strand
GGGCCAGTCCGTCGGCCCGGGTCAGGCCCGCGACGGAACGACCAGGGCCACCGCGAGCGGCCGGTCCCCGGCGCTGCGGCCGGCCTCGACGGTGTGCACGCCGGGGTTGACGCGCCAGGAGCGGGTGGCGGTGTCCCAGCTCTCGACGGCCCGGCGCGGGACGGTGATCCGCGCGGTGACGACGGCGCCCGGTGCGGCCTCGACCACCGCGAAGCCCGCCAACTGGCGGTCGGGGCGGGTGCGGTCGGAGCCGTCGGTGGCCAGGTAGAGCTGCACCACCTCGCGTCCGGCCCGCTCGCCGGTGTTGCGCACCCGGACGGTCACCTCGGCGAGCGCCTCGGCGTCCCCGTCGACCAGTCGTGCCTCCAGGCCCTCGTAGGACCAGTCGGTGTAGCCGCCGCCGGCCCCGAACCAGTACGCGGGTGCGGCGCCGGCGCGGCGCTGCCAGGCCCGGTAGCCGATGAACAGGCCCTCGGCGTAGTCGAGTCGGCCGTCGGTGGGCACGACCTCCCGGACGGGGCTGTCGGCCTCCTCGGCGGGCCAGGTGGTGGGCAGGCGTCCGCCCGGCTCGACCGCGCCGAGCAGCACGTCGGCGAGCGCCTCGCCGGCCTGCTGGCCGGGGAACCAGGCGAGCAGCACGGCGGCCACCTCCTCGCGCCAGGGCATCAGCACCGGGGCGCCGGCGTTGACCACCACCACCGTACGGGGGTTGGCGGCGGCGACCCGGGCGACCAACTCGTCCTGGCGGCCCGGGAGTCGCAGGCTCGCCCGGTCCACGCCCTCGCTCTCCACCTCCTCGGTGGTGCCGACCACGACCACCGCGACCTCGGCCGTGCGGGCCGCCGCGACGGCCCGGTCGATCAGCTCGTCCGGGGAGACGGTCGGCGCGCCGTGCCCGAGCGTGAAGGAGACCAGGCCGAAACCGGTGACGTCGCCCGTCCGCGGCACGGTGTGGGTCAGCGTGACGGCCGTCTCCCGGCCCTCGGGGAGGTCGAGTTCGACGCGGTGCTCCGGAGGGTTGAGGAAGGCCGCGGCCGGGTCCTCGCCCTCGGGCAGCAGCGCCCCGTCGTAGAGCACCTCGCCGTCCGCCTCCAGGGTGAACCGGCCCACGCCCCGGACGGCCAGCCGGTGCCGCCCGCCGGCGCCCGCGGCCAGGACGCCGGTCAGCCGGACCCGTGCGAGGTCGGCGAAGGCGGTGCCGCCGGGCAGCGCGCCCAGCCAGCGGACGCTGCCGTCGGCCAGCGCGGCCGTTCCGAGCGACTCGCCCTCCGGGCCGAGCAGTTCGGCGCTGCACGGGAAGGCCGCGGGCGGGAGGAAGGTGCGCGGGTCGGCGCCGGTCTCGTGGACCAGCGTGCCGCCCTCGCCGAGCGCGGCGCGCAGGCCCTCCAGCGGGGTGACCACCCGGGTCGGGAAGACCTGGGCGCTGCCGCCGCCGCCGATCCGGGCCTCGGCCGCGGCCGCGCCGATCAGCGCCACCGTGGCCGGTGCCGGGTCCAGCGGCAGCACGCCGCCCTCGTTGCGCAGCAGGACGAAGGAGCGTGCCGCGAGCTCGCGCACCAGGGCCTCGCCGTCGACCGGCGCGGGCAGTTCCCCGGCCGGGACGGCGGCCGGGGCGCCGGCCAGCAGGCCGACCCGGGCGGCCAGCCGCAGCACGCGGCGGGCCAGCGCGTCCACCACGGTCTCGGGCACCAGGCCCGCGCGGACGGCCGTCACCAGGTGCTCGCCGTAGACGGTGGCCGGGCCGGGCATCGCCACGTCGAGGCCGCCGAGCGCGGCCCGGACGGTGTCCCGGGCGCCGGTCCAGTCCGAGACCAGGACTCCGTCGAAGCCCCACTCCTCGCGCAGCACCGTGTTGTTGAGCTCGGTGTGCTCGCTCATGGTCGGGCCGTTGACGGCGTTGTAGGCGGCCATCAGGCCCCACGGGTGGGCCTTCCTGACGATCGCCTCGAACGGCGCCAGGTAGAGCTCGCGCAGGGTGCGCTCGTCCACCCGGACGTCGACGGTGTACCGGTCGGTCTCCGAGTCGTTGGCGACGAAGTGCTTGGGCGTGGTGCCGACTCCGCCGTCCTGGACGCCGGAGACCAGGGCGGCCCCGATCTCGCCGGTGAGCAGCGGGTCCTCCGAGTAGCACTCGAAGTGGCGTCCGCCGCGCGGGCTGCGGTGCAGGTTGACGGTCGGCGCGAGCACCACGTGGGCGCCCTTGCGCCGGGCCTCCTGGGCGAGCAGCCGGCCGGCCCGGCGGACCAGGTCGAGGTCCCAGGTGGCGGCGAGGGCGGTCGGTGAGGGCAGGGCGACGGACGGGTCGTCCGGGGTCCAGTGCTCGCCCCGGACGCCGGCCGGGCCGTCGGACATCACCAGCCGGCCGAGGCCGATCTCCGCGTTGGCGGGCAGCGACCACATGTCGGCCCCGGCGAGCAGGGCGACCTTGGCGGGCAGGTCCAGGCGGGCGAGGGCGGCCTCGACGGCGGCCTCGCGCCGGGCGTCGGCGGTCAGGGTGGTCTGTTCGGCGGCCATGGTGGTCTCCTCACTGGTCACGGTCGTCTCCGCGCTGGTCGCGGCGGTCTGCTCGGGGGCGTTCTCCCGGTGGCGCACCGGTCACACCCAGCCTTCCAGCGCGGCCATGAAGCCGGCGTGGTCGTCCCGGTGGACGGTGTGTCCGGCGCCCGGCACGGTGCGCACCTCGAAGCCGCGCTCGCGCAGCAGTCCGGTGTCGGCGGCGCCGAGCAGGAAGCTGTCGTCGGCCCGCACCACCAGGGAGGGCACGGTGGGGGCCTCGGGCAGCCCGGCGTCCTGTCCGGGCATGGCGAGCGCGGAGTCCGGGTCCCAGGCGGCGAGGGTGGCGAGCTCGACGTCGATGTCGGCCTCCTCCCACCGCGGGTTCATGGCCGCGATCTGCTCGCGTCCGGCGTTCCGGAACTCCACGAACAGCTCCGGGTCCACCCCTTCGGCCTGGGCGAACTGCCAGGCCGGGTCGACGTAGACGGCGCGGGCGGGCTTCAGCCGTTCGACGGCGCGCAGCAGGGTGATGCCGCCGAGCGAGTGCCCGACGGCGAGCGCGGCGCCGGTGGGCAGGGTCTCGACCAGGTCCTCGGCGTAGGCGTCCAGGGCGTAGCGCTCCTGCGGGGTGCCGCCGTTGCCGCGCGGGCTCAGCCCGTGGCCGCGCTGGTCGACGGCGATGACCCGGTAGCCGCGCTCGGCCAGGGCCGGGCCGACCCGCCGCCAGGTGCGGTGGTCGGACATGATGCCGTGCACCAGCAGCGCGACGCGGTCGCCGGTTCCCCATTCGTGGGTGTTCAACTTCATCGCTGTACAGCCTTTCTGGTGGAGCGTCAGGAAATCGGGAGGGGTCAGCGGACGCCGCGGATGGGGCGGACCGCCAGGGCTCCGGCCGCCGCGAGGGCGGCACCGAGCAGGAACAGGGGGGTGTAGCCGCCGAGGCCGACCACGGCGGAGGCCACGAAGGGGGCGATGATCTGCGGCCCGGCGTTGGCGATGTTGAGCACGCCCATGTCGCGGGCGGCGTCCTCGGCCCGGGGCAGCACCATGGTGACCAGGGCGGTGTCGACGGCCATGAAGCAGCCGAAGGCGAGGCCGTTGACCGCGGAGAAGACGATCATCGCGGGCCAGGTGGGGCTGAGCACCGGGATCAGCAGGGACAGGCCGGAGAGGGCCGCCGAGAGCGAGACGAACAGCTTGCGGCGGTCCAGCCGGTCGGAGAGCACGCCGCCGACGACGGTGGAGACGGCCATCGCGACCGAGGAGACGGGGGTGAGGATCGCGATCGCGCGCTCCGGCGTGAGGCCGCCGGGCAGGCTGATGTGGTCCTGGAGGATGTAGAGCTGGTAGCCGACGACGGCGAAGTAGCCCAGCACCAGTAGGGCCCGGCCGATGAACGCCCAGCGGAAGTCCGGCTCGCGCAGCACCCCGAGGAAGGCGGCGGCCTGCTCGCGCAGCGGTGCGGGCCGCTTGGCGGGCATCCGACGCTCGCGGGCGAGGCCGCTGAAGAGCGCGGCGGCCAGTGCGACCAGCAGGCCGAGCACCAGGTAGCCGGTCCGGAGGCGGTCGGAGAAGGCGGAGGCCAGCAGGACGCCGAGGGTGGAGCCGACCGGCAGGCCGAGTCCGACGGCGGCGGAGGCGGTGCCCCGGCGACCGGCCGGGACGCGGTCGGGCACCACGGAGGTGAGGGAGGCCTGGTAGAAGTTCATCGCCGCCTGGCCGAGGCACCAGGCGATGCAGACCAGCAGCACCGAGTTCACGCTGCCGAGCAGGGCCATGGCGGCCACCGCGGCCACGCCGCCGCCCAGGATCCACGGGTTGCGGCGGCCGGAGCGGTCGGACAGGGCGCCGGCGAACGGGTTGAAGAAGGTGGCGAAGACCGCGGCGACGCCGCTGACCAGGCCGAGGTTGGCCACCTTGGCGGCCGGGTCGAGGTGCTCGATGTGCAGCGGCAGCAGCACGCTGCCGACGCCGAGGTAGAGCGCGTACATCGCGGTGTTGCCGGCGAAGAGCAGGGGCAGTAGGCCGCGGGAGGCGGGCGCGGGGGCGTCCGTACGGTCGGCCGGGCCGTCGGTACGGGCGTTCGGGCCGTCCTGCGGCGGGGTGTGGGCGGGGGAAAGGGCCACGTTGCCCTCCAAGGGGAGTGCCCGGCGGCGGGGTGGGGACCGGGCGGCGGGTCGGGAACCAGGTTACACGTGTAACGCTTACTCGTGTAACCAGCTGTTTAGCAGGAGATTCCGCCCCGCGGCCAGGGCCGGCCGTGAAAGGATTCGAACCGTTATGAACAGCGACCGCATCGATCCCAGCACCCCGCCGCCCTCCGGGGCCCAGCCGCCCACCAGTGCCGACGTCGCCCGGCTGGCCGGCGTCTCCCGCGCCACGGTGTCCTTCGTGCTCAACAACACGGCCGGCGGCCGGGTCAGCGAACAGACCCGGGCCAAGGTCCGGGCCGCCGCCGACAGGCTCGGCTACGTCCCGCACGCCGGAGCCCGCTCGCTGCGGGCCGGCCGCACCGGGCTGGTGCTGCTCGTCGGTGCCGCCGCGCCGATCGGCCCCCTGTTCAGCAGCTTCCACCGCGAGCTGCAGGAGGCCCTGCACCGCCACGGCTACACCGGCGTGCTGCTCGGCCCCACCCCGGGCAGCGGCGAGGACGCCGCCCGTGCCTGGGCCGAACTGCGGCCCACCGCGGTGGTCTGCCTCACCCCCGGACTCACCCCCGACGGCGTCCGGATCCTGCGGCGTTCCGGCACCCGGGCGGTGCTCACCCTCGGCGCCCCGCCGGTGCCCGGTGCGCACGCGCTGGTCATGGACCAGCGCGAGGTCGGCGCGGCCGCCGCCGCCCACCTGCTGGAGCGCGGCCGCCGCCGGATCGGTGTCGTCCTGCCGACCGATCCGGCGCTCGCCCTGTTCAGTGCCCCCCGGCTGGCCGGTGCCCGGGCCGCCGTCGCCGCGGCCGGTCCCGATGCCGTGGTCGAGCCGCTGCCGCTGGACTACACCGAGGAGTCCGCGGCCGAACTCGCCGTCCGCTGCCGCGAACTGGGACTGGACGGCCTGTTCGGCTACAACGACGAGTACGCGATGCTCGCCCTGCGCGCGCTGCAGGACGCGGGCCTGGACGTCCCCCGGGCGGTGGCCCTGGTCGGCGCGGACGACCTGCTGCTGGCCCGGCTGCTCCGGCCCCGACTGAGCTCGGTCCGGATGCGGCTGCCCTCCGGCGAGGAGCTGGCCGAGCTGGTCGACCGGGTGGTCGCCGACCCGGACGCGCCGCCGGTCAGCCGGGACCTGATGACCGTCGACCTGGTCGCCCGCGACTCCTCATGACCGCAGGACCCGGGGGCCGGG
>NZ_JBIVVI010000546.1:0-5842 GCF_044757675.1 Kitasatospora sp. NPDC091257 | reverse complement strand
CCCGGGAGGGTCGGCCGGGGTCCGGAGAAACGATGCACTGTGCTCGATCGAGTGAATCCGGGCCGGAACCCGGGGACCACCCCACCCGCCTCCGTCACGATCCGTGACCAGATGGACTTCGCGACTCCTGAGGAGGCAGCCGTGAGCACCGCCGAACCGGTCGAGACCGTCGACCTGCGCGCCGACCACCTGATCCGCGACCCCTTCACCGCCTTCGCCGACCTGCGCGAGCGCGCCCCGCTCGCCCGCGCCACCATCCCCGGCGTGGAGCCCTTCTGGATCGCCGTCCGCTACCAGGACGTCCGCACCGTGCTGTCCGACCCGCGCTTCGTCAACGACGTGAACGCCGTCGACGGCCCCGTCGACGACGAGCTCGCCCCCGCCCCCGCCCCCGCGCCCGTCCCCGGGCACCGCACCGAGCAGGTCTGGCGCGCCCGCGGCATGCCGCCGGAGTGCGCGAAGTACCTGCGCGCCGGGGTCTTCGGCGCGGACGGCGCCCGGCACCGCCGGATGCGCGGGCTGGTGCACCCCGCCTTCACGGCCGGTGCGGTGGAGCGCCTGCGGCCCCGGATCGAGCGGCTCGCCGAGGAGTACGCCCGGGCGCTGCCCCGGCACGCCGGCCCGGACGGCGTGGTCGACCTGGTGGCGCACTTCGCCTACCCGCTGCCCGTCACGGTGATCTGCGAGCTGCTCGGGATCCCCGAGGCCGACCGCCCGCAGTGGCGCCGCTGGAGCTCCTACCTCGGCCGGGGCGCCGGGCCCGGCCTGGACGAGGCGCTGCGCGCCATGGTGACCGCCGCCCGCGACCTGGTGGAGCGCCGCCGGGCCGAACCGGCCGAGGACCTGCTCTCCCGGCTGGCCGCCGCGGAGGGCGACACCCTCGCCCCGGTGGAGACCGTCTCGCTGATCCTCAACCTGATCGTGGCCGGCCACGAGACCACCGCCACCCTGATCGGCAACGGCACGGCCGCGCTGCTCGCCCACCCCGAACAGCTGGCACTGGTCCGGTCCGACCCGGGCCTGCTGCCCGCCGCCGTCGACGAGCTGATGCGCTGGTGCGGCCCGACCATCGGCGGGGTGCCGCGCTACGCGACGGAGGACCTCACCCTGGCCGGTACCCCGATCCGCAAGGGCGAGGCGGTGATGCCGATCCTCGCCGGGGCCAACCACGACCCGCGGGCCTACGCCGACCCGGAGCGCCTGGACGTCCGCCGGGCGAGCGCGCCGGACCGCGCGGGGCACCACGAGGCGCACCTGGGCTTCGGCCACGGCACCCACCGGTGCCTGGGCTCGGTGCTGGCGCACCAGGAGGCCGTCGTCGCCTTCGACACGCTGCTGCGGACGTACCCGCAGCTGGCTCTCGCGGTCGGCCCGGAGGCGGTCGAGCGCGGACCGAACCCGGCCGCCTGGCACCTCGCCGCGCTGCCCGTCCGCCTCGGGCCGCAGGCCCCGGCCGCGGGCTGACCCGGGCCGCCGAGCCCGCTGCCGACGCGCCCGACCGCCCCCGTGGTCGGGCGCGTCGCCACGACTGCCGCCGCCGCCCACCCGCCGCACGGCACGCCCGACCCCCACCACCCCGCGCCACGCCGGGCCGTCCCACCTCCGGTCGACGCCCCGTCAGTCCCGCAGCCCAGCCCTGGTGGCGGGCCCATCCGGCCGCCCGTACCGTCGACACGGCCGCACCCACCGGCCGTCACCGCCCGCGCACAGCGCGTCAGCCCATACCGCCGGCCCGTGCGGGGGACCACGACACCCGCACGATCACCGCGCGCGCCGAAAGAAACAGGTCACCACTCATGTCCACGCGACGGGTCCACCACCTCGCCGCGGCCACCGCCGCCGCCACCGCCCTGACCACCGTCCTCGCCGCCCTGGCCGCCGCCCCCGCGGCCCGCGCCGACGGTGGCCTCCCGCTGCACCACGTCCGGCCAGGAGAATCGATTCAGCGGGCGGTCGACGCCGCCCGGCCCGGTGACATCGTCCAGCTGTTCCCCGGCACCTACCGGGGCAGCGTCCGCATCACCACCCCCGGCATCACCCTGCGCGGCGCCGGCCGGAACAGCGTGATCGTCCCGGGGGACGGCACCGAGAACGCCTGCGCCGCCGCCGGCCACGGCATCTGCGTGGTCGGCACCGAGGAGCACCCGCTGTCCGACGTCACCGTCCACGGCCTCGCCGTCACCGGCTTCCGCAAGAACGGCATCGACGCCAGCGGCACCACCGGTCTGACCGTCAGCGGCACCTACGTCCACGACAACGCCCAGCAGGGCATCAGCCAGGAGATGTCCACCCGGGCCGTCATCCGCGGCAACCGCTCGACCGACAACGGCCAGTCCGGCGTCTTCCTCGCCAACTACGCCTACCGCGAGGGCGGCTCGCCCGACACCGGCGGCACCGTCGTCGAGGGCAACGAGCTGACCGGCAACCGGGTGGGCGTCACCGTCCGCCGGTTGCGCGGACTGGCCGTCCAGGACAACGGGATCAGCGGCAACTGCGCCGGCGTCTTCGTGGTCGGCGACGAGGGCGTGCCCCGCGCCGGGAACCTCGACGTCCGGCGCAACACCGTCGTCGGCAACAACAAGTTCTGCCCGGCCAACCCGCGCCTGGGCGCCATCCAGGGCGCCGGCATCGTGCTCACCGGCACCGAGGACACCCGGGTGACGGAGAACGAGGTCCGCGACAACACGGGCACCTCGGACTTCTCCGGCGGCATCGTCCTCTTCCGGAGCGTCGTCGGGGTCTCCAACGCCCGCGCCGTGATCACCGACAACGAACTGAGCGGCAACGGTCCGGCCGACCTCGCCGACCGCGACGCCGGCGCCGACAACACCTTCGCCCGCAACACCTGCGAGCGCTCCGAGCCGGCCGGCCGCTGCTGAGCCCCGGCGCCCCCTCACCCAGGCCGTCGGCCCGTCGCTCCCCATTCCCACTCCCGCCGCCGGCCCGTCGCCCCTCGCCGCCCGCCGCCCCAGGAACCCCCAAGGACCCGAGGAACCCGCCATGACCACCGCACCCGCCCTTACCAGCCCCCAGGCCGCGATGCGCCTGCGCGAACTCGTCTTCGGCGCCGCCTGCGCCGCCGCCGTCCGCGCGGCCGCCCGGCTCGGTGTCGCCGACGTGCTCGGCGACACCCCGACCACCGTCACCGACCTCGCCGTCGCACTCGACACCGAGCCCCGCCAGCTGCGCCGCCTGCTGCGCGCGCTCGCCTGCTACGGCATCTTCGAGGCGAGCGGCGACGACCGCTTCGAGCACACCGAGATGTCCCGGCTGCTGCGCGAGGACGCCCCCAACTCGCTGCGCTACATCTCCCTCTGGTGCACCGAGCCCTGGACCTGGGAGGCCTGGCCGAAGCTGGACGAGGCCGTGCGCTCCGGCCGCAACGTCTTCCCCGAGCTGTTCGGCAAGGAGTTCTTCGACTACCTGCACAGCGACGCGGGCGACTCGGCGAAGGTCTTCGACAAGGCGATGACCACCTCCAGCCGGCAGTCCGCCGAGGACTTCGCCGAGTACCTGGACCTCACCGGCATCGACTCGGTGGCGGACATCGGCGGCGGCCAGGGCCACGTGCTGGCCAGCCTGCTGGAGAGGCACCCGGCGCTGCACGGCACCCTGCTGGACCTGCCCAAGGTGGTGGCCGGCGCCGACCCGCGGCTCCAGGACGGCGGCGCCTTCTCCGCCCGGGCCCGCCTGGTGCCGGGCGACTGCCGGGTGGAGATCCCGGTCCGCGCCGACCTCTACATCATCAAGAACATCCTGGAGTGGGACGACGACAGCACCCGCCGCACCCTCGCCAACGTGGTCAAGGCGGCCGGCTCCGGCTCCCGCGTCGTGGTGGTGGAGAACCTGGTCGACAACAGCCCCTCGATGCGGTTCACCACCGCGATGGACCTGATGCTGATGCTCAACGTGGGCGGTGCCAAGCACTCCGAGGAGAGCATGGTCGGGCTGATGGCGGAGGCCGGACTGACGGTCACCGCGGTCCGCCCGGTCAACCCCTACCTGCACGCTTTCGAGGCCGTCGTGACGGGCTGAGCCACCGCCACCCGCCACCGCCATCCGCCGTATGACGGTACGGCGGTACGGCCACCGGCACGCACGACCGCCGGCCCCGAGCGAAGGGGGCCGGCGGTCGTCGTGTGCGCCGGTCAGCCCGGGTGCGAGGACTCCAGGTGGGCGAAGACCACGACGTTGTTCAGGTAGTCCCGCTGCTTCTTGTCGTAGGCGCCGCCGCAGGTGATCAGCCGGAGCTGTGCGTCTGGGGTCCTGCCGTACACCTTGGCGTCGGGGAAGGCGTTCTTGGCGAAGGTCTCCACCGAGTCGACCGAGAACACCGCGACCGTCCCGTCCTCGCGGCTCACCTCGACCTTGTTGCCCGGTTGCAGGAAGCTCAGCAGCAGGAACACCGCCGGGCCGGTGGTGGTGTCCACGTGCCCGGCCAGGACCGCGCTGCCGCGCTCTCCCGGGGTGACGCCGTCCCGGTACCAGCCCACCAGGTTCTTGTCGTTCGGTGGTGGCGCGTCGAGTTGGCCGGCCGGGTTGACGGTCAGTTCGGTGAACGGCGCGTCCACGGCGATCTGCGGGATCCGCAGCCGGGTCGGCTTGGCGCGTCCGAGCGCCGGCGTGCGCGATGCCGCGTCCGCGTCCGCGGCGCCCGCAGGACCGGGGACGGCCGACGCGGTGGCCGCCGGGGGAACGGGCCTGCCGTCCTCCGCGCCGAAGTCCGTGCCGGTGCCGACCGAGTTGTAGATCAGCAGCAGCCCGACCGCTGCCGTGCCCATCCCCGCGCGCAGCAGCCGGGATGCTCCAGAGGTGGGACCGCCCGTCATTCCTGTCCTCCGCTCGATCTGTTCCACGACGGCCCACCGCCCCCGGTGCGCCTGCCCCCGGGCGGGGAGGCGCCCGGAGGCGGTGGAATCAGAGGGCTTGGCGTCAGGCGACCGCGCCGGACGCGCGGCGGCCGCGGCGCAGGGCGTACGCGCCCGCCCCGAGGCCGCCGATCAGCAGCACCGCGCCGGAGGCGAGCCCGCCGCCGGCCAGCGCCATGCCGCCACCACCGGTGTGCACGCCGCCGTGCGGGCCCTTGTGGTCCTCATCCCGGCCTTCGGAGCCCCTGCCTTCGTCGTTGCCCTTGTGCTCGTCGTTGCCCCGGCCTTCGCCGTTGCCCCTGCCTTCGTCGTTGCCCCTGCCTTCGTCGTTGCCCTTGTGCTCGTCGTTGCCCTTGTGCTCGCCGTTGCCCCTGCCTTCGTCGTTGCCCTTGTGCTCGTCGTTGCCCCGGCCTTCGCCGTTGCCCCTGCCTTCGTCGTTGCCCTTGTGCTCGCCGTTGCCCCTGCCTTCGTCGTTGCCCTTGTGCTCGTCGTTGCCCCGGCCTTCGCCGGAGCCCCTGTGGTCCTCGGAGATCTTCTCGGGGTTGTCCTGCTTCTCCTGCCAGGTCAGGTTCTTGGCCTGGTTGGCGGCGCCGTCGGCGAAGGCCATGGGGGTACCGACAGTGAGTACGGCGGCGACGGCCGCCCCGGCGAGCAGTGTGCGTGCAGAACGCATGAGGATGATCCTTCCGGTGCGCACGACCGCGACTGCCGGCACGGTGCCGGGCAAGGGGAGTCGCAGGGGTGCGCCTGATCCACAGTCATCCACGGTGGGGCCGATTGCCATCGGAGCGTGACATTGTAGGTACGGAGAGTGAGCTTTTCGGGTGGAGTCCGCGGGTGTGTTCACTCGTACGGCCGGGTGATCCGGGTGAATCCGAGTCGGGCGAACCCGGGGCGGGGGCTCCGAGCGGAGCGGGGTCCGAGACGGCCGGGTCCGCGGCGGGGCGGTCCCGCCGGGCATGCGTGGGCCCGCC
>NZ_JBIVVI010000545.1:0-5842 GCF_044757675.1 Kitasatospora sp. NPDC091257 | reverse complement strand
CCCCCCGCCCGCTTCGCCCACCGGAACGGGCGACTCGGCCTCCCACCACGCCGGCTCCACGCCCCACGGGGGAGCCCGGACATCCCAGCCAAGGAGATCAGCACCATGAAGCCTCGCTCCTCCAGAATCGCGGCCACGGCCGCCGCCGTAGTCGTCCTGGCGGGGGCCGCCACGGCCTGCAACCGCGGCAGCGCGACGGACTCCGCCGCCGGCGGCAAGCCGGCGCTCGGCATCGACCTGCCGCGTGCGGACTCCGACTTCTGGAACTCCTATGCGCAGTACGTCAAGCAGGACGCCACCGCCCAGGGCCTGAACACCCTGCCGGTGAGCAACTCGCAGAACGACGTCACCAAGCTGGTCGCCAACGTCCAGGTCTTCCAGAACACCGGCGCCAAGGCCGTCGTCATGGCCCCGCAGGACACCGGCGCGATCGCGTCCACCCTCGAGCAGCTGTCCGCCAAGAAGATCCCCGTGGTCAGCGTCGACACCCGTCCCGACAAGGGGAACGTCTACATGGTGGTGCGCGCCGACAACAAGGCGTACGGCACCAAGGCCTGTGAGTTCCTCGGCAAGCAGCTCGGCGGCAAGGGCAAGGTCGCCGAACTCCAGGGCGCGCTCAGCTCCGTCAACGGCCGCGACCGCTCCGAGGCCTTCGCCGCCTGCATGAAGGAGAACTTCCCCGACATCCAGGTGATCGAGCTGGCCACCGACTGGAAGGGCGACGTCGCCTCCGCGAAGCTCCAGTCCACCCTGGCCGCCAACCCGGACCTGGGCGGCGTCTACCTGCAGGCCGGCGGCGTCTTCCTGCAGCCCACCCTCGCCCTGCTCCAGCAGAAGGGCCTGCTCAAGCCCGCCGGCCAGCCCGGCCACATCGCCATCGTCTCCAACGACGGCATCCCGCAGGAGTTCGACGCGATCCGCAAGGGCGACATCGACGCGACCGTCTCCCAGCCCGCCGACCTCTACGCCAAGTACGCGCTGTTCTACGCGCAGGCCGCGGCCGAGGGCAAGACCTTCCAACCCGGTGCCACCGACCACCAGTCGACCATCGTCTCCCTGCCCAACGGTTTGGAGGACCAGCTCCCCGCTCCCCTGGTCACCAAGGAGAACGTCGACGACAAGTCCCTCTGGGGCAACGGCGTAGGCAAGTAGCCCCACCGACCCCACGTGAGCGGCGGCCCGGGCTCCCCTCTCGGCGCCGCCGTTCTCGGATCCTGCGGAAAGGACACCCCCGCCATGGCGGACCCCAGCCCCGTCCGGGGCCCCGTCGTCGAGGCCGACGGGATCAGCAAGCGCTTCGGCGCCACCGTCGCCCTCAGCGACGCCCGCATCTCGGTCGCGCCCGGCGAGTCGCACGCCCTGGTCGGCCGCAACGGCGCGGGCAAGTCCACGCTCGTGTCGATCCTCACCGGCCTGCAGAACCCCGACACGGGCACCCTGCGCTTCAACGGCGAGCCGGCTCCCGCCCCCGGCGACGCCGACGCCTGGCGCTCCCGGGTCGCCTGCGTCTACCAGCGCTCCACCATCATCCCCGCGCTGACCGTCGCCGAGAACCTCTTCGTGGACAGGCAGAGCACCGGCGCCCTGCGCCCGATCAGCTGGAAGCGGCTGCGCGGCCGCGCCACCGAGCTGCTCGCCGAGTACGGCGTGGACGTCGACCCGACCGCGCGCGCCGAGGACCTGAGCGTCGAACAGCGCCAGTTCGTCGAGATCGCCCGGGCGCTGTCCTTCGGGGCCCGCTTCATCATCCTGGACGAGCCCACCGCGAAGCTCGACGCACGCGGCATCGAGCGGCTCTTCGACAAGCTGCGCTCGCTACAGGAACAGGGCGTCGCCTTCCTGTTCATCTCCCACCACCTGCAGGAGGTCTACGACCTCTGCACCACCGTCACGGTCTACCGCGACGCCCGGCACATCATCACCGCGCCGGTCGCCGAACTCGACCAGCAGGCCCTGGTGGAGGCGATGACCGGCGAGAGCGCCCGGGGCAGCGAGCCCGCCTGGTCGGTGACGAGCCGCACGCGCACCGACGGCGCCCCACTGCTGGAGGTCTCCGGCCTGAGCCTGGCCGGCGCCTACCAGGCCTTCTCCCTGACCGCGCGGGCCGGCGAGGTCGTGGGCCTGGCCGGGGCGGCCGCCAGCGGCAACGTCCGGCTCGGCGAGACCATCGCCGGCCTGCACCGCCCGCAGGCCGGCACGATCACCGTCGCGGGCCGCCCGGTGCGCACCGGGCGCGTTCCCGCCGCTCTCGCGGCCGGCATCGGATTCGTGCCCGAGGACCGGCACATCCAGGGCCTCATCCCGCAGCGCAGCGTCGCCGAGAACGCCACCCTGACCGTCACCGACCAGCTCGGGCCGTTCGGCACGGTGCTGCCCTCGCGCACCCGGGCCTTCGCCGAGCGGATGATCGGCGACCTCGACATCAAGACGCCCGGCCCCTCGGCCCCGGTGTCCGCCCTGTCGGGTGGAAACCAGCAGAAGGTGGTCATCGCCCGGGCGCTGGCCACCGAGCCGCACGTCCTGGTGGCCATCCGGCCCACCAACGGCGTCGACGTCAAGTCGAAGGAGTCCCTGCTCGGCACCCTCCGCGAGGTCGCCGACGCCGGGAAGAGCGCTCTGATCGTGTCCGACGAACTCGACGACCTGCGGGTCTGCGACCGCGTCGTGGCCATGTTCCACGGCCGCGTCGTCGCCGAGTTCGAGCACGGCTGGAGCGATGAACAGCTGGTCGCAGCCATGGAGGGCATGCCCGGCCGGACCGACACGAAGGAACGCGATGTCTCCCACCACTGAGGTACGCCCGCTCGCGGCCACCGCCCCCGCCACGCCGGTCGGCCGGCGCTTCGACCTCGCGCGCTACCGCGACCTGTCGCTCGTACCGGTCCTGCTCGTCCTGGGCGTCATCGGTTTCGCCGTCTCGCCCGCCTTCCTCACCTCCGACAACCTCCTGGGCGTCGGTCAGCAGGCCACCGAACTGAGCCTGCTGGTCCTGGCCGAGGCGCTGATCCTGATCGTCGGCCGGATGGACCTGTCCCTGGAATCCACCATCGGCGTGGCCCCCGTCATCGCCGTCTGGCTGGTCCTGCCCGACCACGGCGCCCGTTTCAACGGCCTCGGGCTCTTCCCCTCCTGGACGGCCATCCCGCTGTGCCTGGCCGTCGGCGCGCTCATCGGGGCGATCAACGGCTTCCTGATCCTCAAGCTGCGCCTCAACGGCTTCATCGTCACCCTCGGCGCGCTCACCCTGCTCCGCGGCCTCCAGGTCGCGACCTCCCAGGGCCAGTCGATCGTCAACCTGCCCGGTTCCTTCACCTACCTCGGCAGCACCAGCTGGCTCGGCGTCCCGGCGGCGATCTGGATCTGCGCCCTGCTCTTCCTGGCCGGCGGCGGCGCCCTCGCCTGGCTGCGCCACGGCCGCGCCCTGTACGCGATCGGCGGCAACCCCGAGGCCGCCCGCGCCGCGGGCATCCGGGTCGACCGGATCACCTGGATCGTGCTGATCCTCGGCGGCCTGCTGGCGGCCTTCGCCGGTGTCCTCTACACCGGCCACTACGGCTCCATCTCCGCCGACCAGGGCAACGGGTGGATCTTCCAGGTCTTCGCCGCCACCGTCATCGGCGGCGTCAGCCTCAACGGCGGCCGCGGCACCCTCTTCGGCGCCCTGACCGGTGTGCTGACCCTCCAGCTCGTGGTCAACGTCATGACCCTCGCGGGCGTGCCACCGCTGTGGAACCAGTTCCTCAACGGCGCGATCATCATCGTCGCGCTGATCATCTCCCGCTTCGCCTCGGGCGAGAAGCAGGAGTGACGGGTCCCACCGCCTGAGAGCCGCCGAAGCGGCGCGACCAGCCCGGCGGGTAACCGGTCGCGCCGCTTCGGGCTCCCCTTCCCCGCCTCTCGACCGACCACCACTCCCATGCCCGCACGCAGGAGGCGAACACCCATGGCGGTGACCGACCAGGCCATCGAGAGGATCAAGGAGATGATCGTCTCCGGTGCCCTGCCTCCCGGCGCGAGACTCCCCAACGAAGCCGATCTCGCCGACCAGCTCGGGCTGTCGCGCAACTCGCTGCGCGAGGCCGTCCGGGCGCTCACCGCGATGCGGATCCTCGTCCCCAGGCAGGGCGACGGCACGTACGTATCCGGCCTGGAACCCCACCTCCTGCTGGAAGCCATGGCCTTCGCCGCCGACGTCTCCCACGGGCACACGGCCCGGCAACTCCTCCAGGTACGGCGCCTGCTGGAGCCACAGGCCACCGCCCTCGCCGCCGGCCTGCTCACCGACGGACACCTGCGAACGCTGCGGGCCGTCCTCGACCGGAGCGCCGCGGCCGCCGGCATCGAGGAGTTCATCGAGCTGGACATCGACTTCCACCGCACCATCGCCGATGCCGTCGGCAACCCGGTGCTGTCCACCCTGCTCGGCATCCTCTCCACCCACACCCAGCGGCTGCGCATCGTGCGCGGTACCCGCACCACCGCCCGCGAGCAGGCCCACCGCGAACACGAGGCCATCTGGCAGGCGCTGGTCGACCGCGACGCCGTCCTGGCCGCCAGTGCCAGCACCGTGCACGTCGCCGCCGTCGAGGACTGGCTGGCCGCCGGCACCGGCTCCCTGGGCCTCGGCACCGTCGCCTGACGGACGTGCCGGGTCCCGCACATCCTTTCCCCCGCCAATGCGCACGACACCCACCGCCCAGGACGGTCTCACACATGAAGAGCGTAACCATCCGGACCACCCGCACCGGCTCCGTCGCCGTGTTGCTCGCCGGCTGCCTCACCGCCTGCGGGGTCACCGACGACGCCGGCGACTCCCGCCCGCGGATCGGCATCGACATCCCCCGCGCCGACTCCGACTTCTGGAAGGCGTACGCGAAGTACCTCCAGCAGGAGATCGACGACCAGCATCTGCGTGTGCTGCCCCCGACCCATTCGGACGGCGACGAGGCGACGTTCACCGCCAACATCCACAAGCTGGCCGCCCGGCATCCCAAGTCCATCGTCATGGCGCCGCAGAACACCATGGCCACCGACTTGACACTCTCCGACCTGTTCCGTGCGAACGTCCACGCGATCAGCGTGGACACCGAACCGGAGCACGGCAACGTCTACATGGTGGTACGCGCCGACAACCGCTCGTACGGCGCCAAGGCCTGCGAGTTCCTCGGCAAGCAACTCGGCGGCAAGGGCAAGGTGGCCGAGCTCCAGGGCGCACTGAGTTCCATCAACGGATACGAACGCTCCGAGGGATTCGCCGCCTGCATGAAACGCAACTTCCCCGGCATCCAGGTGATCGCGCTGGCCACCGAGTGGAAGGGCGACATCGCCTCCGCCAAGCTCCAGTCCACCCTTGCCGCCAACCCGGACCTGAACGGCATCTACCTGCAGGCCGGCGGTGTCTTCCTCCAACCCACCCTCGCCCTGCTCCAGCAGAAGGGCCTGCTCAAGCCCGCCGGCCAGAGCGGCCACATCGCCATCGTCTCCAACGACGGCATCCCCGCCGAGCTCGATGCGATCCGCAAGGGCGACATCGACGCGACCGTCTCCCAGCCCGCCGACCTCTACGCCAAGTACGCCCTGTACTACGCCAAGTCCGCCGCCGAGGGCAAGACCTTCCGACCCGGGCCCACCGACCACGGGTCGACCATCGTCTCCCTGCCCAACGGCCTGGAGGACAAGCTCCCGTCATCCCTGGTCACCAAGGAGAACGTCGACGACCCGTCGCTCTGGGCCAACCACGCCGCGGGCTGACCGACACGGCCCCAGAACCGGACCGGCAGCCACCGCGACAACGGGACGACGGGACTCCGGTCCGTGCACCACCACTGATGGCTCCCCCACC
>NZ_JBIVVI010000544.1:0-5843 GCF_044757675.1 Kitasatospora sp. NPDC091257 | reverse complement strand
GCCGTTCCGGGGCTGCCGTCGGTCGGTACCCCGGTGCCGTCGGCGGACACTCCGGTGCCGTCGGCCGATGACCCGGTGCCGTCGCCGCTGCTGCCGCTGTCGGTGCCGGCGCCACTTCTGCCGCCGGTGTCCCGCGTCCGCGTGCCGCGTTTCCGTTGTGCGGGCGCACCGCCGGGGTCGGCCCCGCCGGTGTCGCCGTTCGTTCTCCCCGTCACGATCGCCACGGATGGCATGCTCCCATGCCGTCCGCCGGCGAGGGGCGGGGATTCGGCAGTGCCGGGACGACGCGGCCCTACGCCTGCCGGGTCGGCAGGACGACCAGGTGGCGCAGGTTGACGTGCCGGGGGCGGCTCACGGTGTAGGCGATGAGGTCGGCGACGTCCTCGGCCGCGAGCGCCGGGATGGCGGTGAACATGCCGCCGAGCTGTTCGCGCAGCACCGGGTTGTCGATGTGCCCGGCGAGTTCGGTGTCGGTCAGTCCGGGCTCGATCGCGCTGACCCGGACGTCGCGCGGGCCGAACTCGCTGCGCAGGGCGGCGGACAGCTGGGTGAGCGCGGCCTTGGTGGCCCCGTACACCGCGTAGTCGGGGAAGACCACGTGCGAGGCGATCGAGGAGACGTTGACCAGGTCGGCGGTGCGGCCCTCGGCGGCGGCCGCGGTGAGGTCGGAGCCGAAAGCGCGGACGATCCGCAGCGCGCCGGTGAGGTTGGTGTCGACCATGCGGGTCCACTCGTCGATCCGGCCGTCGGCGAGGGGGTTGGGCAGCATCACCCCGGCGTTGTTGACCACCAGGTCGACCGGGCCGTAGGCGTCGTGGACGGTCTTCGCGGCGGCGTCCACCGAGGCCTGGTCGGTGATGTCGGTGGTGACGGCCAGCGCCCGTCCGCCCGCGGCGGCTATCTCGGCGGCGAGGGCGTCCAGCCGCTCGGTGCGGCGGGCGAGCAGGGCGACCCGGGCGCCGGATGCGGCGAGCAGGCGGGCGGTGGCGGCGCCCATGCCGCTGGCGGCTCCGGTGACGACGGCGGTGCGGTCGGCGGTGCGGGCGGCGGCGGAGGGGTGGCTCATCGGGGGCTCCAGAGGTTCGGTCGGGCCGGTGCCGACCACTCTGCGCGGGCTGCGAGCGGTTACCCAGGGTTGCGCTTTTCCCGGGAACTCCCTTCCTGGGACGGCCCTTCCTGGGACGGGCGAACCCGGGAACGGCGGTGCCACCCTCGGGGCGCCCGTCCGTGGCCGCCCTGAGCGGGCGTTCCGTGCCGGGGCGGCATAGCCTTTCAGTCATGAGCGCCTGCGAAGACCTCGCTCTGGCCCCTCAGAACATCGAGCCCCGGCCGCCCGCCGACGGCTGCGCCGACTGCCTGGAGCAGGGCCGCCGGGACTGGGTGCACCTGCGGATCTGCCTGGACTGCGGCCACATCGGCTGCTGCGACTTCTCTCCGCAACGGCACGCCACCGCGCACTTCCACAACACCTCCCACCCGGTGATCCGCTCCTACGAGCCGGGAGAGGACTGGCGTTGGTGCTTCGTCCACGAGGTCATGGGCTGAGCCGGTCACGCGTCTGACGGGGCCCGCGTACCGGCGCTCGCGCAGGCTCCCGCGGACGTCTCCCGGGTGTGGCGCCCGCACATCCCTTCCGCACTGGCACGGACCTGCGATCCGGATAAAATCCGGACATAAAGCCCGTTCGGCCCCACCGGCCGGCGTCCGTCCGGCCGGTGGCCGACGAAGGGAGGCCGACGATGACCAAGCGAACGCCCGGCAGCACCGCCAAGCTCCGCCAGGGCACCCAGGAACTGCTGGAACGCCGGGGCATGGCGAGCCCGCCCGCCCGGTTCGCGCCGATGCCGAGCGCCGGCGCGATGTCCTACGCCGCCGCCGGGCACGGTGCCGGCGAATCGTTCCGGCACGGTGGAAGGGACGCGCCGGGCACGACGATGCACGCCGCCCCGGCGATGCACGCCGAGCTCAAGGGGCACCGGCACCGTGGCGCGGAGAAGCACTCCGCCCACTGAGCCGCACCGCACCGGACCGTGCCGCGGTGCACTGCACCGCACAGCGGACGGAGCGCTCCTGGCGCATCGTCAGACGTTCCCCGTCCCCCGCGGCGGCCGGTCGGCGACGGCTTCGGCCCGTTCCCGCAGGGCTGTTGCGCCTGAGCGCGGTCGGCACGGTCGTTGTCAGTGGTGTGCGCTACGTTCGTCCCGTTCACCAGGGCACAGGCACCGGTGCAGGTACGGGGCAGGACGACGGGGGCGGGGCGCACGATGACCGACGTGATCACGGAGGAGCCGGTCGAGCTCCAGTTGGAGCGGTACCGCACCGAGTTGACCGGTTACTGCTACCGCATGCTCGGCTCGGTCTTCGAGGCGGAGGACGCGGTGCAGGAGACCATGGTCCGCGCCTGGCGCGGGCACCGGGGTTTCGAGGGGCGGGCCGCGCTGCGCTCCTGGCTGTACCGAATAGCCACCAACGTCTGCCTGGACGCGCTGAACGGCCGCAACGGCCGGGCCCGGCCGATGGACCTGGCCGGGCCGGTCACGGTGGCCGCGGCGCACGACACCCGGCTCCCCGAGGTGACGTGGATCGGTCCGGCGCCGGACGGCCGGGTGCTGCCCGAGACGGGGGACCCGGCCGAGGTGGCCGTCCAGCGCGAGTCGGTGAAGCTGGCCTTCGTCGCGGTGCTGCAGCGCCTCGCGCCCCGGCAGCGGGCGGTGCTGATCCTGCGCGAGGTGCTCGGCTGGAAGGCCGCCGAGGTGGCCGAACTGCTCGGCGTCACGGTGGCCTCGGTCAACAGCGCGCTGCAGCGGGCCCGGGCGGTGCTCGCCGTCGACGCCTCGGCGGCCCGGCCGGCCCCCGAGCTGGACGAGGGCCGGCGCGCGCTGCTGGACGGCTACGTCCGCGCTTTCGAGGCGTACGACATGGACGGTCTCGCCGCGCTGCTGCACGAGGACGTCACGCTCAACATGCCGCCGTTCTCGATGTGGCTGCGCGGGCGGGACGAACTCCGGGCGTGGATGCTGGGCCCCGGTCACGGCTGCCGCGGTTCCCGGCTGCTCCCGGTGACGGCCAACGGAGGCCCGGCCTTCGGCCAGTACCGGCCGAGTCCGGCGGGCGGGTACGAGCCGTGGGCGCTGATCGTGCCGGAGACGTCAGAGGGGCGGATCACCGGCTTCACCAACTTCCTGGACACCGACGTGCTCTTCCCGCTCTTCGGCCTCTCGCCCCGACTGGAGGCCGATCCGGTCGCGGAGTCCGCCGCCGAAGCCGTCGAGCCCGCCGAGCCCGTCGAGCCCGCCGTGGACTCCGTCGCCGA
This sequence comes from Kitasatospora sp. NPDC091257, assembly GCF_044757675.1. Lineage (NCBI taxonomy): Bacteria > Bacillati > Actinomycetota > Actinomycetes > Kitasatosporales > Streptomycetaceae > Kitasatospora > Kitasatospora sp. NPDC091257. The sequence continues at coordinate 2,530 of NZ_JBIVVI010000544.1, read as the reverse complement.
GTAGCTCCGCGAAGGCCGGGGGGTCGGCCGCGCCCGGCAGCAGCGCCGACAGGCCGCTGAACGCCAGCAGTTCGCGCAGCGGGCCGCCGGCGTTCAGCAGCACCACGGCCACTCCGTGCCGGGCGGCGGCCAGCCGCAGCCGGGCGAGCGCGTCGACGACGGCCAGGTCGGGGGCGGTCAGCGCGCCCAGGTCGCAGGTCAGTACGGGGCGTTCCGGTTCGGCTTCCACGGTATTCATGCCGGATAGGACCGCCGGGGCGGCCTCGACTCATCGGTCGTCGGCTGGTGGCAGAGTGGGGGCGACCGAACCCGCCCCGTCCCAGGAGGAGCACCGTGACGGCTGAGCCGTTGAAGTCCCGCGAGGAATGGCTGGCCTCCCTGCCCCGGATCTACGCGGCGGCGGGGTGCCTGCTGCGGGACGGGTCCGGCCGGATCCTGATCGTGAAGGCCGGGTACCGCGAGCACTGGCAGTTCCCGGGCGGCACGATCGACCTCGGCGAGGGCCCGGTGGAGTGCGCCGAGCGGGAGCTGCAGGAGGAGACCGGCCTCGTCCGGCGGGCGGGCGAGCTGCTGGCCATCTCCTGGACCCACGCCTCGGCCGAACTCGACCACCCCGCCCAGCACTTCATGTTCGACTTCGGTGACGTCCCGGACGGCACCCCCGTGACCGTCCCGGCCGGCGAGCTGGACGACTACCGCTGGGCGTCGGTCGAGGACGCCCTGGAGCTGCTCGGCCCGGCCCGGTCGGCCCGGCTGCGGGCGGCGCTGGAGGCGGCCGAGGACGGCCGGGTGCGGATCGTCACCACCCACGTCTCCGGGTTCTGAGCGCACGTGCCCCGTCCCGGGCGGGAGTTCCGTCCGGGACAGGGCACGGGGCCTCACCGCTGCGGCTCGGCCTCCGCGTCCCGGGCGGCGGCGACGATGGCGGCGATCGCCTCCGAGACGAAGGCCTCGGCGGCGGGCTTGTCCACCTTCAGTCCGGCCAGCACGCCCTGGCCGTTCTCCAGCTCCAGCAGGGCGAGCAGGAGGTGCTCGGTGCCGACGTAGTTGTGCCCGAGCTTGAGCGCCTCGCGGAAGGTCAGTTCCAGCGCCTTCTTGCTCTCGGCGTCGAACGGGATCAGTGCCGGCAGGTCGTCGGCGGCGGCCGGCAGGGCGGCGGCGGCCACCGCCCGCAGGGCCTCCGGGGTGACGCCCTGGGCGGTGAGCGCCTTCATGCCGATGCCTTCGGGCTCGGCGAGCAGGCCGAGCACCAGGTGCGCCGTGGTGATCTCGGCGTTGCCCGCCTTGCGGGCCTCCTCCTGGGAGGCCACCACGACGCTGCGGGCCCGGGGCGTGAACCTGCTGAAGCCCTGGCTGGGGTCGAGGTCGTTCGGGGCGCCCGGATCCTTGGGCACGAAGCGCTTCTGGGCGGCCTGCTTGCTGACGCCCATGCTGCGGCCGATGTCGGTCCAGGAGGCGCCGGAGCGGCGGGCCTGGTCGACGAAGTGGCCGATGAGGTGGTCGGCGAGTTCGCCGAGGTGGTCGGCGGCGATGACCGCGTCGGAGAGCTGGTCGAGCGCGTCGGTGTGGACCTTCTTGATCGCGGCGATCAGGTCGTCGAGGCGCAGCGGAGTGCTGTTGGGAACAACGGGATTCTCCATGCGTCAACCGTAGGTTGTCGATCCGGGGATCGTCAACCATCGGTTGACGATGGTTTGCGGAAGTCTTCCCGGGCGTCCCGGGGAACCCTTTCGGAGCCCCGGCGGCTTCGGGGGCCCGCGCTACGCCGCGGGCAGCAGCCGCTCCCGGACGGCGGCGATCCGCTCGGGCGCGACACCCGCCGCGAGCAGGTAACCGACCGGGTCGAAGTCGTCGAGCGCGGCCGCCAGGGCGTCCTCCGCGGTGGTCCCGGCCTCGGCGAGCACCGCGTCGATCCGGCGGTACGGGTCCGGCAGGCCCAGCATCCCGTACAGCGGACGGACGTTGGGGCCGCTCATCAGGTAGTCCTCGGCGATCGCGGCCCGGTCGACCCCGGCCAGGGCGAGCAGCAGCAGGACGGCCAGGCCGGTGCGGTCGCGGCCGGCGCCGCAGTGCACGACCACGCCGCCGGGGCGGGCGTCGGCGAGCGCGGAGACCAGCGCGGCGGCGGCGTGCGGGCAGTGGTCCAGGTAGGGGCGGAGCGCGAGCGGGGTGCCGTCCAGTCGTCCGTGGGCCTCCCACCAGGCAGGGCCGGCCAGTTCGTCCAGCGGGACGCGGACCAGCTCGACGTCCTCGGGGAGCGGGAGGAGCGGCTTGTACTCCTCGGCGTTGCGCAGGTCGACCACGGTACGGACGCCGTGGTCGAGGAGGGCGTCCCAGCCCTCGGTGGTGAGGCGGTCGAGGTTGTCCGCCCGGACCATCGCGCCGTGGGCGGTGGGCCGGCCGGAGGCGGTGGGCAGGCCGCCCAGGTCGCGGACGTTCAGGCAGCCGTCCCAGACGAGCGTGCGGTCCTCGGTGCTGCTCGGCGCGTGCGTCGTCCGGTACATGGGGGTCCCCGTTTTCCTCGGCGGGG
>NZ_JBIVVI010000543.1:0-5845 GCF_044757675.1 Kitasatospora sp. NPDC091257 | reverse complement strand
CTGCTGGCCCGGGTCGCCCACCCGGCCGTGGGCGCCCTGTGGGACCTGATGCACACCCACCTCGCGGGCGAGACGCCGGCCGAGACCCGTGCCGCGCTCGCCCCGTACCCCGGCCACGTGCAGGTCAAGGACATCGCCGGCCCGCACGACCGCACCCCGCTCCCGCTGGGCGCCGGCGTCCTGCCGATCACCGACTGCCTGCGCCTGCTGCCGCCCGGCGCCTGGGTCTGCTGGGAGTACGAGGCGCCCTGGCACCCGGCGGCCGCCCCGCTGCCCCCGCTGCTCGCGTCCGGCGCGGCCTTCCTCGCGGCAACGGTCGAAGGAGTGTCGGGGCCGGGAGCCGTGCCTGACGGGGCGTGACCGGTGCGAAGCGGTCCGGGCGTTGCCGTTCGGTGACACGGAATGCTCCATTCCGTCGACTGTTCGCACTAGTTTCGAATTGCACCCGGCGCCCGCCCTCCGGCCCACACAGGAGGGACGACCCGTACCGGCTGCTCCTCACCCGTACTGCGCTCAGGAGAACCCGCATGCCCCTCTCGACGATCCGCCGCGCGACCGCCACCCGTACGCTGGCCGGAACCGTCCTGGCCGCGGCCCTGCTGGTTCCCGCCGCGACGGCCTGCTCTCCCACCTCGGACACCCAGGGCTCGGCCGCACCGGCCACCACCGCGCCCGCCGCCACCGCACCGGCCACCACCCCCGCCGCCACGGCACCGGCCACGACGCCCGCCGCGTCCGGCACGCCCGCCACGCGCGGTGGCACCGCCCCGACCGCCGCCCCCACCGGGCGCGCCGCCACGACGCCGGCCGCGCCGCCCAAGACGGCCTCGGGCGTCCGCACCGAGACCCTGGTGGACGGCAGCACGGCCGAGATCAAGGACCTCGGCAACATGCACTACGTCGCCAGGATCCTCAACAAGGGTCAGGTCCTCGCCACCATGGAGACGAAGGAGCACGACGACGGACTCGACGCCAACGGCATGTTCGTCATGCTCTCGCTGGACGGCCGGATCCACTCCTGGATGGGCGGGAGCCACCAGGGACCGGGCACCTTCAAGCTGGCGGGCGGCTGGACGGCCAAGGTCACCAAGCTCGGCGAGCTCCGGTACCGCGCGGAGATCCTCGGCAACGACAACGCCGTGTACGGCACGCTGGAGACGGACCAGCACGACGTCGGCGTCGACGCCAACGGCGTCTCCATCGTGCTCTCCGCCGGCGGTGAGATCAGCGCCCACGCGTGAGTGTGTGCCGGCGGCGGGTTGGTGGCGCGGGGGAGCCGGTGCATAGGGTGGGGCCGATGTGTCGCCGTACCCGTGGGAGAATCCGATGAATCCGACCCCTGTTGCCGACGGCCTTCTCCCGGTCGGGGTGATCGGGCTCGGTGACATCGCGCAGAAGGCGTATCTGCCGGTGCTCACCGCGCTGCCCGGGCTGGACGTCCGGCTGATGACCCGGGACGCGGCGAAGCTGGACAGGATCGGTGAGGCCCACCGGATCGCCCCCGAGCACCGCTTCACCGACCTCGGCGCCCTGATCGGCAGCGGGATCCGGGCGGCGTTCGTGCATGCCGCGACCAGTCAGCACGTGCCGATCGTCGAGCAGCTGCTCACCGCCGGGGTGGACGTCTACGTCGACAAGCCGCTCGACCAGACCCTGGACGGCGCCCGCCGGCTGGTCGACCTCGCCGACCGCACCGGCCGCTCGCTGATGGTCGGCTTCAACCGCCGCCACGCGCCCGGCTACGTCCAGGCCAAGGAGCGCCCGCGCGATCTGATCGTGCTGCAGAAGAACCGTGAGGGCCTGGCCGAGGCGGCACGCCCGCTGGTGTTCGACGACTTCATCCACGTGGTGGACACCCTGCGCTTCCTGGCCCCCGGCGAGATCGAGCACGTGGACGTCCGCTCGCGGGTCCGCGACGGGCTGGTCGAGCACGTCGTCCTCACCCTGGCCGGCGACGGTTTCACCGCCCTGGGCATCATGAACCGGGTCTCCGGCTCCACCGAGGAGGTGCTGGAGGTCTCCGGCGGTGACTCCAAGCGCGAGGTGCGCAACCTGGCCGAGGTGATCGACCACCGCGGCCAGCCGACCGTCCGCCGCCGCGGCGACTGGGTGCCGGTGGCCCGTCAGCGCGGCATCGAGCAGTGCGTGCTCGCCTTCCTGGCGGCCGTCCGCGCCGGGCACACCCTGGACGCCCATGACGCGCTGCGCACCCACGAGCTGTGCGAGCTGGTCGTGGAGCGGATCGGGGCTTCCTGGGAGTCGGCTGGGAGCGGGCTGTGAGGATCCTGGGCTGACCCGGCGTCACGTCATCTCCGGGGAGCCGACAGTTCACCGGCAGGGTCTTGTCGGGGCATTTTCTACGCGCGTATCTTGAGGGGCGCCGCGGGGGGCGGGTGCCCGTCCCCCGCTTCTTCTCTACGCGAGTAGCGCGCGCTCGAAGCGCGCCTCCGCCCGGACCGCCGTGCCACGCCAGTGCCGCACGACGGAGCTAGGAGTCCAGCCCCGGTGACCACCGCCCCCGCACCCCGCCCCCGCAGAGCCCTGCTGCGTGCCGCCCTGATCCCGGCCTCGCTGGCCGCCTCGCTGGTGCTCGTCCCGTTGCCGGTGGCCAACGCCGCCGCGCCCGCGACCCCCGCCCCGACCGAGGTCGGCCCGCTGCGGATCCACGACATCCAGGGCGGCACCCGGATATCCCCGCAGACCGGCAAGCCCGTCACCGGCGTGCCCGGCATCGTCACCGGCGTGCGCGCGTACGGCAGTTCCAAGGGCTTCTGGCTCCAGGACCCGAACCCGGACGCCGACCCGGCCACCAGCGAGGGCGTCTTCGTCTTCACCGGCGGCAACCCGACCGTGAAGGTCGGCGACTCGGTGCTGGTCAGCGGCAAGGTCACCGAGTACTACCCGAACTTCGGCGGCGGCTCGCAGTCCCTCACCGAGATCTCCGCCCCGGGCGTCACCGTCCTGTCGGCCGGCAACCCGCTGCCCGCCCCGGTGGTCGTCGACACCCGCAACATCCCCGGCACCTACGCCCCGCCGGCCGGTGCGGACGGTTCCGTCGACGGCGTGGCGCTCAACCCGGCGAAGTACACCCTGGACTTCTACGAGTCCCTGGAGGGCATGCTCGTCCAGGTCAAGGACGTCCGGGTGATCCAGGCGACCGACAAGTACAACGAGCTGTGGGTCGCCGCCGACCGCCAGGACCAGCGCAGCAAGCGCGGCGGCGTCCTGTACGAGTCCTACCGCGAGCCCAACGTCGGCCGCCTGATGATCCAGCAGCAGGCCGCGGTCACCCAGCAGCCCTTCCCGGTCGCCAACGTCGGCGACGAGCTGACCGGCACCACCACCGGCCCGCTGGACTACAACAACTTCGGCGGCTACACCCTGGTCGCCGGCACCATGGGCACGCTGAAGGACAACCACCTCCAGCGCGAGGTCACCGCCCAGGCGACCGACCGCGAGCTCACCCTCGCCACCTACAACGTGGAGAACCTGGCCCCGGGCAACCCGGACGCCAAGTTCGCCGAGCTGGCCCAGGGCGTCGTCACCAACCTGCGCTCGCCCGACATCGTCGCCCTGGAGGAGATCCAGGACAACAACGGCGCCAAGAACGACGGCACGGTGGACGCGAGCCAGACCGTGGCCAAGTTCATCGCCGCGATCAAGGCGGCCGGCGGCCCGGCCTACGACTGGCGCTCGGTCGACCCGCAGGACGGCAAGGACGGCGGCGAGCCCGGCGGCAACATCCGCCAGGTGTTCCTGTTCAACCCGCAGCGGGTGTCCTTCACCGACATCCCCGGCGGCGCCGCCACCTCCGCCGTCGGCGTGACCGGCACCGGCGCGAGCACCGCGCTGACCGCCTCGCCCGGCCGGATCGAGCCGAACGACGAGGCCTGGACCAACAGCCGCAAGCCGCTGGTCGGCCAGTTCTCCTTCCGCGGCAAGAAGGTCTTCGTCATCGCCAACCACTTCAACAGCAAGGGCGGCGACCAGGGCATCGACAGCCGCTTCCAGCAGCCGGTCCGCAGCTCCGAGGTGCAGCGGATCAAGCAGGCCACCGTGGAACAGGCCTTCGTCGCCCAGCTGCTGGCCGCCGACAAGGAGGCCAAGGTCGTCTCCCTCGGCGACTTCAACGACTACCAGTTCTCGCCCGCGCTCGGCGCGCTCACCAAGGACGGCGTGCTGCGCGACCTGGTGAACGAGCTGCCGGAGACCGAGCAGTACTCGTACGTCTACCAGGGCAACTCGCAGGTGCTGGACCACATCCTGGTCAGCCCCGAGGTCGGCTACGCCAAGTACGACGTGGTGCACATCAACGCCGAGTTCGCCCAGCAGGCCAGCGACCACGACCCGCAGGTGGTCCGCATCAAGCCGTAGGGCCGCATCAAGCCGTGGGGCGACACGGAGCCGTAGGGCCGCATGGAGCCGTAGAGCCCCGTCGAGCCGTGGGACCTCGGCAATCCGGGGGACCCCGGCGCGGTTATCCTGCCTCCGCCGCCGGTGATCACCGGCGGCGGAGGCGGCGTCGTGCGACGGGGAGACCATGGACTACCGGATCGAGCGGATCGGGCGCGCGGACTGGCAGCGCCTGCGGAAGGTGCGGCTGGCCCAACTCCTCGACACGCCCCTGGCCTTCGGCGAGACCCACGAGGACGCGAGCCGCCACGGTGAGGGCGAGTGGATGGCCCGGTGCGGCTGGGTCAACGAGCCCGACCGCCTCGGCCTGGTCGCGGTGGACGCCGCGGGGGAGTGGGTCGCCACCATGCTGTCCGTCCCGAACCGGAGCCAACCGGGCGCGCTCGACCTGATCGGCGTCTGGGTGGCCCCGGCGCACCGCGGCCGGGGCCGCGGCGTCGCCGACGCCCTGCTGGACGCGGTGCTCGCCTGGGCGCGGGTCCGGGGCGCCGGGCGGATGCTGCTCGGGGTGCACGAGGCGAACCCCCGCGCCGCCGCCTTCTACCTGCGGCGGGGGTTCGCCTACACGGGACAGGAGACGCCGTACGCGCTGGACGCCTCGGCGCGGATCCTGGAGATGGCCCTCCCGCTCGACCGGGCGGGAGCGGACCGGCCCGGGTAGGGCGCGGCCCGGGCGCGGCTCGGGTACGGCTCAGCCCAGGTACTGGGCCAGCGCCTCGCCGGTCGGCGTGGAGCGGGCGGCGACCAGGTCGGCCGGGGTGCCCTCGAAGACCACCCGTCCGCCGTCGTGGCCGGCCCCCGGACCGAGGTCGATGATCCAGTCGGCGTGCGCCATCACCGCCGGGTGGTGCTCGATCACGATCACCGACTTGCCGGACTCGACCAGCCGGTCCAGCAGCCCGAGCAACTGCTCGACGTCGGCCAGGTGCAGCCCGGTGGTCGGCTCGTCCAGCACGTAGACGCCGCCCTTGTCCGCCATGTGGGTGGCCAGCTTGAGCCGCTGCCGCTCGCCGCCGGACAGCGTGGTGAGCGGCTGGCCCAGGCTGACGTAGCCGAGCCCGACGTCGGCGAGCCGCTCCAGGACGCGGTGCGCGGCCGGGAGCTTCGCCTCGCCCGAGCCGAAGAACTCCTCCGCCTCCGTCACCGACATCGCCAGCACCTCGGCGATGTCCCGCCCGCCCAGGCGGTACTCCAGCACCGCCGGCTGGTACCGCTTGCCCTCGCAGTCCTCGCAGGTGGTGGCCACCCCGGCCATCATCGCCAGGTCGGTGAAGACCACCCCGGCGCCGTTGCAGGTCGGGCAGGCGCCCTCGGAGTTGGCGCTGAACAGGGCCGGCTTCACACCGTTGGCCTTGGCGAAGGCCTTGCGGACCGGTTCGAGCAGACCGGTGTAGGTGGCCGGGTTGCTGCGCCGGGAGCCCTTGATCGCCCC
>NZ_JBIVVI010000542.1:0-5847 GCF_044757675.1 Kitasatospora sp. NPDC091257 | reverse complement strand
GCACCAGCCGGCCCTCCCCGCCGGGGAAGAGCCGGGCGAAGACGCCCTCGAACTGGGCGGCGGTGTCGTGGTAGGCCGAGGTGAACAGCTGCTCGACCCGCTGGTCCACGTCCCGGACGATGTCCAGCAGGTCGCGCCGGCTGCGCTTGAGGTCGTCCAGCTGCTCGCCGAGGAACCGGTGCCGCTCCTCCAGCGCGGTGAACTCCTCCAGCGCCAGCGGGTTGACCTTGCCGAGCTGAAGGTAGGCCTTCTCGGCCGCCCGCAGCCGCTTCTCCTGCTCGGCCCGGACGTACGGGTACGGCTCCCCCGGCTCCTTCCCCTCCTCGGCGGCGACACTGGCGGCGACATCGGCGGACGGCGCCGCGGGCGAGGGCGGGACGGGCTGGTCGGGCCCGTACGAGGCGAGCAGTTCGCCGCCGTCGATGCCGAACTCCTCCAGCGCGCGGGCCTCCAGCTGCTCGATCCGCAGCCGCTTCTCGGCCCGCAGCACCTCGTCCCGGTGCCCGGCGTCGACCAGCTTGTCCAGCTCCTCCTTGAGCCCGCGGCCGTGCTCGCGGTGCTCGCGCAGCTCGTGCTCGCGCTCGGCCCGCGCCTGTTCGACGGCCACCCGCCCGGCGTCCGCCCGGGCCAGCGACACCTCCAGGCAGGCCAGCAGCTGCCGGGCGCCCGCCGCGACGGCGTTCGCCACCGAGGCGTCGTGCTCGGCGCGCCGGCGGCGCTCGGCGGCCCGGGCGCGCGCCTCGCGTTCGGCGCGGGCGGCGCGGTCCAGCTGGTCGGCCCGGCCGGCCAGGGCGCGGACCCGTTCCTCGTGGGTGCGCACCGCGAGCCGGGCCTCCAGCTCGGCCTGCCGGGCGGCGCTCGCGGCCTCAGCCAGGCGCTGCTGTTCGGCGGTGTCCGGCTCGTCCTGGCCCGCCCGGGCCGAATCCTCGGCGGCGGCCAGGCGCTGTGCCAGTTCCTCGGCGCCGTCGAGCAGTTCGGTCAGCCCCTGCTCGGCCCGCGCGGCGGCGGCCGACAGCCGCTCGGCCTCCCCGGCGGCGGCGCGGGCCTGCCCGCCGAGCCGGCCGAGTGCCCCGGCGACCTGGGCCCGTTCCTTCTCCGCCTGCCGCCGCCGCTCGGCCAGTTGCTCCACCTCGGCGGCCGACTCCCGCCGCCGTTCGGCGAGTTCGGCCAGCCGCTCGGCCGACTCGGCGCAGCGCTCGGTGAGTTCCCCGATCGCCCGGGCCGCCTCGTCCACCGCCGCCTGGGTCTCCAGCAGGCTCGGCGCACCGCCGGACCCGCCCTGGGCGAAGCCGGCGCCGAGCCGGTCCCCGTCCGCGGTGACGGCGCAGACTCCGGGCTGCGCGGCGGTCAGCCGCAGCGCCTGATCCAGGTCCTCGACCACCGCCACCCCGGCCAGCAGCCGCCGGACCGCACCGAGCAACTCCTCGGGCCCGTCCACCAGTTCGGCCGCCCAGCGGGCTCCGTCCGGCAACTCCCCCGCCGCCTGCGCCACCTCGGCGGCGCCGGCGATCAGCAGCGCGGCCCGGCCGGCGTCCTCGGCCCGCAGCAGCCGCAGCGCCCCGGCGGCGGCGGACGGCGAGTCGACGGCCACCGCGTCGGCCGCCGCGCCGAGCGCCGCGGCCAGCGGCACCTCGTACCCCGCCTCGATCCGCAGCAGCGCGGCCGCCGGGCCGAGCACCCCGCCCAGCCGCTCCCCCACCTCCAGCAGCGCGCCGGTGCCGTCCTTGCGGCGCAGCCCGAGGGAGAGCGCCTCGTGCCGCGCGGTCAGGGCGGCCCGCTCGCGCTCGGCGGCGCCGGCCGTCTCCCGGGCCGCGGCCAGCCCCTCCTCCACGGCGGCCAGCCGCTCGCGCGCCCGCCGGTACCCGGCCTCGGCCTGCTCGTCGTCCCCGGTCGCGCCGTCCACCTGCTGCCGGAGTTCGTCCAGCTCGGCCCGGGCGGACTCGGCGCGCAGCAGCGCCTCGTCCCTGGCCTCGGCGAGCCGGCCGATCTCGGCCTGCGCCGCGGCGGCCCTGGAGCGGGCGGCGGCGGCCTGCCCCTGCAGCCGGGCCAGGCCTTCCCGGCGGTCGGCGATGGCCCGGGCGGCGTCGCGCAGCCGGCGCTCCTCGTCGGCCAGCTCCCGCTCCAGCCCGTCCTTGCGCTCGACCGCCTCGGCCAGCGCGTACCGGGCCTCCTCCAGCGCCCCGGTCAGCGCGGCCTCCTCCTCGCGGACCCGCCCGGCCTCCTGTTCCAGGTCCTCGGGGTCGCGCCCGCGCCGCTCCTCGCCCCGGTCCCCGGCGACGGCGTGCCGGGCGCGGGCCTCGGCCAGCCCGATGGTGCCGCGGGTGCGCTCGGCGAGCGCGGAGAGCCGGTACCAGGTCTGCCGGGCGGTCTCCAGGCCGGGTCCGAGCCGCTGGACCTGCGCCTCCAGGACGCTCTCGCGCTGCACCGCGCGGGCCAGTTCCTGCTCGACGGTGGTGCGGCGCAGGCGCAGCGCCAGTTCGTCCGCGATCTCGGCCTCGACGGCCCGGCGGAGCGTGCACAGGTCGTCGGCGAGCAGCCGCAGCCGGGCGTCGCGCAGGTCGGCCTGGATGCCGGCGGCCCGGCGGGCGATCCGGGCCTGCCGGCCGAGCGGCCCGAGCTGGCGGCGCAGTTCGGCGACCAGGTCCTGGACCCGGTTGAGGTTGGCCTGCATCGCGTCCAGCTTCCGCAGCGCCTTCTCCTTGCGCTTGCGGTGCTTGAGGACGCCGGCCGCCTCCTCGATGAAGGCGCGCCGCCCCATCGGGTCGGCGTGCAGCACGGAGTCCAGTTGCCCCTGCCCGACGATGACGTGCATCTCGCGGCCGATACCGGAGTCGGAGAGCAGTTCCTGGATGTCCAGCAGGCGGCAGGTCTCGCCGTTGAGCGCGTACTCGCTGCCGCCGTTGCGGAACATGGTCCGGGTGATGGTCACTTCGGCGTAGTCGATCGGCAGGGCGCCGTCGCCGTTGTCGATGGTGAGGCTGACCTCGGCGCGGCCGAGCGGGGCGCGCCCGCTGGTCCCGGCGAAGATGACGTCCTCCATCTTGCCGCCGCGCAGCGACTTGACCCCCTGCTCGCCCATCACCCAGGACAGCGCGTCCACCACGTTCGACTTGCCGGAGCCGTTCGGGCCGACGACGCAGGTGATGCCGGGCTCGAAGCGCAGGGTGGTGCTGGAGGCGAAGGACTTGAACCCGCGCAGCGTCAGGCTCTTCAGGTGCACGCGGCCGGTCTCCTCGATCACTCAGGACAGGAACCGACTTTATCCGGCGCCGGACACGACGAAGGGACGCCACATCCGGGCGTCCCTTGCAAGCTGCGTCCCTTTCGGGGCGGCTCAGTGCACAGCGGCGTCGATCTGCGAGGACCGGGCGGGACTCAGGTGAGAGCCGGCTCCCGCTGATCCAGATCGATGCTGTTGAGCAGCGAGTGCTCGTCAGCGACAGCGGTCAGAGCGTCGTTCTCAGCCTGCATCCGAAGGAGCTCGGCTTCAAGGTCCTGGACGCGCTGCTGAAGCCGTCGCATCTCGGAGAGCATTCGCGGGTCGGGGCCGCCGACGTACCCGAGAAGCGCCTTTGCCATGATGAATGGTCCTCCACGCTGAGTGACCGAACCGGAACGGTCCAGGTCTAGGGGGAAGGGGGACGCACGCGCGGCGCGTCACCGGAAGTGCTGGCTGGGCACTACGGCACAACCACCGTGAGCTGGGCTCACGGGGGCATGCGCCTGCCGGGAGAACGCGGTCGTGTGCGCGGGCTTCCAGCGTCTCACCAAAGACGGAAAGGGTCAACACGATCACCGCACGCTACCGCGCCCCTGTCACCTGCCCGGCGGTGTCGTCACGCCTGGGGGGTCTCGGGACGGGTCCACCATGTGCTCGTGGATCATCGTTCGATGCGGAGTCAACCACGAGTCTGCCCGGATGGCAACCTCGTGACACCGCCGGTTCCGGATCTTTTCCCGGAACGCCGCACCCCGGTTCGCCGGAGCTCCGGCCCGGGGCGGCTCAGCGGATCTCGAAACCCTCGTAACCGGGGCCGACGGCCGTCCAGATCTCGGTGACCCCGCTGACGTTCCCCGGGGTCCCCGGGCCGCGCAGCCGGGCCAGCAGTTGCTCGCAGTCGGCCGCGAGTCCCTCGGCCACCACCTGCACCCGGCCGTCGCCGAGGTTGCCGGCGTAGCCGGTCAGGCCGATCTCCAGCGCCCGTGCCCTGGTCCACCAGCGGAACCCGACCTGCTGGACCTTCCCCCGGACCCAGGCGGTCACCCGGACCGGTTCCTCACTGTGGGCGTCGCGACCGTGCATGCCCCTGACCTTAGGACACGCCCCGGCGGCCCGCGCGCCCGGCCACCGCCCGGCCGACCCGCCCCGCGCACGCCGGCCGGGACGAGGACGTCAGCGGCCCCGCCGGTGCTCCGGCGGGGCCGCTGACGTGGACGGTCGGTGCTGCGGGTTACCAGTCCCCGCCGCCGAAGTCGCCGCCACCGCCGAAATCGCCACCGCCGCCGAAATCGCCGCCGCCGAAGTCGGCCGGGTTGAAGTCGGCGCCGGTGTAGTCGCCGCCCTCGTACTGGTCCTGGTAGCCGCCGCCCATCATCGGCGCCGCCGCGTAGGCCGGGGAGCTCATCATCGAGCCGAGCATGGTGCCGACCAGCAGGCCGGGCAGCAGGCCGCCGCCGAAGCCGCTGTAGTAGCCGCCCGCGTACGGGGCGTACGCCGGGCCGGCGTTCCAGTACGGCTGCGGGCCCTGGTCGGTGTCGACGGTGCGGATCGCCGGGTCGAGGCCGGCCGCCACGCGGTCCGCGTCGGCCTGGCAGACCGGCACGGAGCGGGGGGAGCCGCCGGCCGGGGCCCAGTCCACGTCCTTGACGGACGGGCCGTGTCGCGGGTCCATGAAGCACGGGGGACGGCGCTCGGGCAGCGGCCGCCTGTCCCGCCGGGCGGCCAGGGTGGCCAGCGAGAAGCGGCCGTCCTCGATCGCCTCGGTGACCTGCTTGACGTCCTCGGGCTTCTTCGCCTCGTCCATCAGCCGCTTGGACTTCTCGTACGAGTCCAGGGCGTGGCTGTAGTCGGTGCGCTGGACGTCGTCGGCGTCGGCCGCGGCCGGGCTGAAGTCGAGCCGCTCCAGTTCGACGCCGAAGGCGGTGATGTCCTCGTCCACGACCCGGCGCAGCTGCTCCAGCTCGGCCCGGGCCTGCTCCTCCTTGCGCTTCTTGGCGCGGCGGAACAGCAGGAAGACGCCGGTGCCGGCGAGCGCGACCAGCACGAGCGGGATGACCACCCAGGCGATCGAGGTGCTGTGGTTGACCCCGGTGCCCTTGGTCTGCGGGGCGGCCTGGTCGACGAAGGAGTTCAGGGTGGCGTCGATGTCGCCGCCGTTCGACCGGAAGGCCGCCCCGGCGATGCGCTGCGGCTGGCCCGCGCCCATCGCGCCGCGGTCGCCGCCGGCGTCGAACTTGTCGCCGTGCCAGACCGCGTAGACGCCGTCGATGCCCACCAGGGTGCGGAGGTCCTGGAGGTTGCTCTTCGCGTAGGCCGGAGAGTCGGGGATCACCGCGATGAAGATCGGCTTGTCGGCCTTGTCGATCTTCTTGGTCAGGGCGTCGGCCCGGTCCTGGCCGAAGCGGCTCGTCATGGCCGGGTCGACGTAGACCCGGCCCTTCTTCAGGGAGGCCGCGGCGTCGCTCAGTCCGCCGGCCGCCGAGGCCGCGGGCGCCAGCAGGAGCAGCAGCCCGAGCAGCGCCGCCACCAGGGCAAGCGGCCCGGCGCCCCGGGAACGTCGTGCAAGGGTTCTCATGCCCCCGACGCTACCGTGACCGGCCCCGGAGCACGCCATACCCTTCGCATAC
>NZ_JBIVVI010000541.1:0-5858 GCF_044757675.1 Kitasatospora sp. NPDC091257 | reverse complement strand
GGGGTGTCGGTGGAGGTCGCCGCCCGGCTCGGGATGCCGCAGGCCACCGCCTTCGACCTGCACGCGGCCTGCGCCGGGTTCGTCTACGGCCTGGACCACGCCGCCGCGCTGATCGAGACCGGCCGGGCCGGGGCGGTGCTGGTCTGCGGCGCCGACGCGCTGACCCGGATCACCGACCACGAGGACCGCGGCACCGCGGTGCTGCTGGCGGACGGCGCCGGCGCCGCCGTGGTCGCCGACGTGCCCGGCGCGCCCGAACCGTGCTTCTCGCTCGGCAGCGACGGCGAGCAGATCCCGCTGCTGTACGCCGACCGGGACGACCGCAAGCTGCGGATGGACGGCCGGGAGGTGTTCGACCACGCGGTGGAGAAGATGTCCGCCGCCACCCGGGAGGTGCTCGCCCGGCGCAGCCTGACCTGCGAGGACCTCGACCTGTTCGTCGCCCACCAGGCCAACGCCCGGATCGTGCGCGCGGTCGGCAAGGAGGTGGGGCTGCCCCCGGAGCGGCTCTACCTGAACGTCCACCGGGTCGCCAACACCTCGGCGGCCTCGATCCCGCTGGGCCTGACCCACGCCCGCGAGGAGGGCCTGCTGGACGGCCCGAAGCTGCTCGGCCTCGCCGCCTTCGGCGCGGGCATCACCTGGGGCGCCGGGGTGATCGGCTGGCGGCCGGGCGCCGGCGCCGACCGGGAGGCGCGGGCGTGAAGACCCCCCGGTTCCCCGTGATCGCCGAGATCGCCGCGCCCGACGGGGCCCGGCTCACCGTCCGGGCACTGGCCCGGCCCGAACCGGCCGCCCCGGTGGTGATCGTCCTGCCGGCGATGGGAACGGCCGCCCGGCACTACACCCCGCTGGTCCGCGCCCTGCACGCGGCCGGCCTGAGCGTGGCCACCTGCGACCTGCGCGGCCACGGCGAGAGCCGGCCGGTGCCGCGGCACGGGGTCGCCTTCGGCTTCCGCGAGCTGGTCGAGCACGACTTCGGGGCGGTGCTCGACGCGGTCGCCGGGGTGTTCCCGGGCGCGCCGCGCCTCCTGCTCGGGCACAGCCTGGGCGGGCAGCTGGGCCTGGTGCACTGCGGCGTCTTCCGGCCCCGGCTCGCCGGCGCGGTGCTGGTGGCCAGTGGATCGGCCTGGTACCGGACCTTCGGCCCGCGGGCGGGCCTGCGACGGCTGGCACTGAGCCAGTTCTCGATCGTCGCCTCGGCGGTGGTCGGGTACTGGCCGGGCGAGCGGTTCGGCTTCGGCGGCCGCGAGTCGGCCCGGCTGATGCGGGACTGGGCGCGGCAGATGCGCACCGGCCGCTACCGGGTGCGCGGCGCGGTCACCGACTACGAACGGGCGCTGGCCCGGGTCGACCTGCCGGTGCTGGCCGTGGACGTGCAGGGCGACGAGCTCGCGCCGCCGCGGGCCGTCGACCACCTGTGCGCCAAGCTGCCGTCGGCCCGGGTGGAGCGCTGGAGTTACACCGCCGAACAGGCGGACGGCCGCCCGCTGGACCACTTCCGCTGGATCCGGCACAACCGCGGGCTGGTGGAGCGGATCGCGCCGTGGATGCTCGCCGCCGCCGCGGGCGCCGCCGCGGGCGCCGCCGCGGGCGCCGCTTCGGGCGCCGCTTCGGGCGCCGCTTCGGGCGACGCCTCGGGCGCCGACGAGAGCGTCGGTGAGCGCACCGGCGAGAGCGCCGCGCCGCGCGGCGGCGTCCGACCGACCGTATGACGATGAGACCGAGCCCCGCCGCCCCGAGGAGCGCCCGCATGTCCGCCGTCCCCGACCCGTCCGACAGAAACGCCGACGCGCCGCACGGCGGCCCCGGCCGACCGCCCGGCCTCCCCGGCGACCCGCACGGCATTCCCGACCTGCTCACCGCGACCGCCGCGCGCTGTCCGGAACACCCCGTCCTGCGGCTCGACGAGGAGGTGCTGAGCTTCGCCGACCTGGACGCGCTCAGCGCCCGGGCCGCGCACTGGCTGGCCGGGCTCGGCGTCGCGCCCGGCGACCGGGTCGCCGTGCTGCTGCCGAACGTGCCGCAGTTCGCGGTGCTGTACTACGGCATCCTGCGCGCCGGGGCGGTGGTCGTCCCGATGAACCCGCTGCTCAAGGCCCGGGAGATCGAGCACTGCCTCGCCGACGCCGGGGCGGCCCTGCTGCTCGCCTGGCACGCGGGCACCGAGCAGGCGGTCGAGGGCGCGCGGCGCACCGGCACCCGGCTGGTCCCGGTCGAGCCCTCCGCGCTCGCCGCGACGCTCGCGGAACAGCCGGACGGCCCGCCCCGGACCGCGGGACGCGGGGGAGAGGACACCGCGGTCATCCTCTACACCTCCGGCACCACCGGGGCGCCCAAGGGCGCCGAACTGACCCACCGCAACATCGTGGCCAACGTCCGGGCCGGCGTCCAGGTGCTGGGGACGGTCGAGCGGGACGTGATCTTCGGCGGGCTGCCGCTGTTCCACTCCTTCGGCCAGGTGATCGGCCTCAACTGCGCGGTGGCCGTCGGGGCCTGCATGACCCTGGTGCGGCGCTTCGACCCGCAGGCCGCGCTCGCGGTGATCCAGCGCGACCGGGTGAGCGTCTTCCTCGGCGTCCCGACCATGTACACCCTGATGCTGACCCACCCGCAGCGCGCCGGGTACGACGTCTCCTCGCTGCGGGTGTGCCTGGGCGGCGGCGCGTCGATGCCGCCGGAGGTGCTGCGCGGCTTCGAGACCGACTTCGACTGCGTGGTGCTGGAGGGCTACGGGCTGTCCGAGTCCTCGCCGCTGGCCTGCGCCAACCGGAGCGACCGGGAGCGGATCGCGGGCACCATCGGCATCCCGATCGAGGGCGTGCGGATGCGCATCGTCGACGAGTCGGGCACCGAGGTGCCGGACGGCACGGTCGGCGAGGTGGTGATCCGGGGCCACAACGTGATGAAGGGCTACTGGCGCCGCCCCGACACCACCGCGCGGACCGTCCGGGACGGCTGGCTGCACACCGGGGACCTCGGCACCCGCGACGAGCGGGGCGACTTCCGGATCGTCGACCGCCGCAAGGACGTCGTGATCCGCGGCGGCTTCAACGTCTACCCGCGGGAGGTGGAGGACGTGCTGTACGAGCACCCGGCGGTCGCCGAGGCCACGGTGATCGGCGTCGCCCACCCCACGCTCGGCCAGGAGGTGGCCGCCGCCGTGGTCCTGCGCGCGGGCGCCTCGGCGACCCCGGAGGAGATCCGCGGCTTCGTCCGGGAGCGGGTGGCGCCGTACAAGTACCCGCGGCTGGTCTGGACGGTCGACGCGCTGCCCAAGGGGCCGACCGGAAAGATCCTCAAGCGCGAGGTCGTCGTGCCCGAGGAGGAGTCGAGCCGGCTCAAGAGCTGAGCGGGCCCGGGAGTTGAGCGGGCGCTGGAGCCGAACAGGCCCCGGCGCCGGTCGGCCCCGGCGGGTCGGGCGGCCCGGTCGGGCCGCCCGGGGCGGTCAGACCACCCGCCGCATCCAGCCGTGGACGTCCTCGGCGCGCCCGTACTGGATGTCCAGCATGTGCTCGCGGATCGCGACGGTCTGCTTGCCGGGCGAGCCGGTGCCGACGGTGAACTCGTAGCCCTCGCCCTTGAATCCGACGATCGGGGTGACCACCGCGGCCGTCCCGGCGGCGAACACCTCGGTGATCGTGCCGTCGGCGGCACCGGCCCGCAGCTCGGAGAGGGTGATCGGGCGCTCCACCGGGGTCAGCCCGAACTCGCCCGCCAGCGCCAGGATCGAGTCCCGGGTGACCCCGTCGAGGATGTTGCCCAGCGCGGGGGTGACCAGCTCGCCGGCCGAGGTGACCAGGCACAGGTTCATCGTGCCGGACTCCTCCAGGTCGCCCTCGCCGCCGGTGTCGTCCAGGAACAGCACCTGGTCGCAGCCGTGCTTGCGGGACTCCAACTGCGCGGCCAGGCTGGAGGCGTAGTTGCCGCCGCACTTGGCGGCGCCGGTGCCGCCCCGCCCGGCGCGGGTGTAGTTGCTGCTGACCCAGAGCGTGATGCCGGTGACGCCGCCGGCGAAGTACGGGCCGGCCGGGCTGGCGATGACCGAGTAGGCGATCTGCTCGGCGGGCCGGACGCCGAGGAAGGCCTCCGAGGCGAACATGAACGGCCGCAGGTAGAGGCTCTTCTCGTCGGCGGAGTCCGGCACCCACGCCTCGTCCGCGCGGACCAGTTCCCCGATGCTGTCGAGGAAGTCCTCCTCCGACAGCACCGGCAGGGCGAGCCGCTCGGCGGAGCGGGCGAAGCGGCGGGCGTTGAACTCCGGGCGGAACAGCCAGACGCTGCCGTCGGCGTGGCGGTAGGCCTTGAGCCCCTCGAAGATCTCCTGGGCGTAGTGCAGCACGGCGGCGCTCGGGTGCAGCGAGTACGGCACCAGCGCGGTGACCTTGCGGTCGTGCCAGCCCTCGGCGGGCGTCCAGGTGGCCGTGGCCATGTGGTCGGTGAAGAATTTGCCGAACCCCGGTGCGGCGAGGATGGTGCGTCGCTCCTCCTCGGGGACGGGATCGGTCGTCCGGAACAGAGGGAATGCGCGACTCATCGTCAACTCCTCGACACCACTGTGGAATCTGTGCGAACCGACGCCAATGACCGGCGCCATACCCGTCATGCTAACGGTCGTCAGCCGGACGTGATACGCCGCGACCCGGCCGAGCCCCGATCCGCCGGCTCCCGCGGGGGCCGACGGATCGCGGGATTCCGGGGTTCCCGGCCTACCGGTGGCCGGTGCGGAGGTCGCCGACCAGGCCGTCGAGGGCGGTGCGCAGGGCCCCGGAGTTGGCCTGGTCGAACCAGGTGGTGCGGATGCGCTCGTTGCTCCCGCCCGGGGTCTCGTGCTCGGCCGCGAGGCGCTCCAGCGAGCGGGTCCCGTCGCCGAGCGAGCGGCCGACGTCCTGGTAGATGCCGCGGACGAAGCGGTCGGCGTCCCCGGCGGGAATGCCCTGGTCGACGGCCCAGGAGACGAGCGTGGTGAGGAAGGCGTAGTGGGTGGTCTGGGTCGAGGTCAGTGCGGACAGGACGCTGAGCGCGACCTCGTCCGCGACCGGGAGCGCCCCGCCCAACCGCTCGAACAGGGCGTCCGCGTCGGGGTGCGAGGGGTGGACCACGGTGAGGCAGCGGCGCTCGCGCACGGTGGGCAGCGGGATGGCGTGGGTCACCGCCGCGTCGGTGGCCAGCACCCGGCGCAGCTCCCCGGTGCCGACGCCGGGCACCACATTGACCACGACCCGGTCGTCGGGCACGTGCAGGCCGGTCAGAGCCTCGCGCCAGTCCTGGCGGCGCAGGGCGATGATCACCAGCTCGGAGCCGTCCACCACCTCCTGGTTGTCGGCGCACACCCGTACGTCCTCGTACCGCTCGGCCAGCTCGGCCGCGGTCCGGGCGCCCCGCGGCGAGAGCAGGACCTCCGGCCCCGGGTCGTCCCCGTGGCGCAGGCCCGTCACGATGGCCCGGCCGATCTCGCCCACTCCGATGATGCCGACGCGCTTCACGGTCACTGCCTCCGGTGTGTGTGGTGGTCGCGCGGGCAGCTCGTCCTGCCCGTCGCGATCTTCTCCGCAGTAGTGTGACCACCGCGCCGCCCTGCGACACGCCGTCGCCGGCCCGGGCGCGAACCGACCCGGTACGCTCCGCCGGAACTCCCGCGCGCGGCCGGCTCTTCGACGACCGGCGGCACACCGCACCGTCCGCCGTGTCATCGACACGCGCGGTGACGGGTAGACCGTACGGGTGAACACCTTCGGCAGGACCATGGCCATGAACGCCGTCAAGGACTCCTCCCGCAGCCCGGGCCGTGCCCGCGCGCGGGGCGGGCGCACCGTCAAGGTGCTGCCGCCCGACCGGATCGGCGGGTCCCTCCCACC
>NZ_JBIVVI010000540.1:0-5825 GCF_044757675.1 Kitasatospora sp. NPDC091257 | reverse complement strand
CCCGCTCCGCAGACATGACGCGCCGTCACTAGCGTGACGGAGCGTTGCGGCGCCCCTCCGGGGCGCAGTAGCGGAAAGTGATGGCGGCGCGCCGCGCCGCTGGTTCGTCGGGGTCGAGGCCCGTGGTTCAGTGCTGCTCGCTTCGGGGTGCCGGCGCTCCGCACCGGCGGGCCCATGACACCCCGTCCAGATCCGGCCTGGGCCGTATTTCTGCTGGTCAGTTGGGATTTTAGCGCACTCCGTGCGCCTGGCTGACCGGGAGGAGGGGGTGGGGCCCTTGCCTTCGACGCCGCCCACCCGCCCCACGATGGCCACGGCCCACACCCCGACCATCCTGCATAGTGTCACTGAACCCCCGGCGATGCAAGACCCGCTCTCCCCGTCCACCACTCCCCGTAACAGGTCCAAACCACACTTAGTGGTCTGGACCTGTCTGCCCCGATAGGACCCCCCGCACACCCCGAAGAATGCCTGTGACTCCGTATCAGAATGCCGCTGCCAGCAAATCCCGTCGCACCCGCTACCCCGCCCCGGCTGCACCCGGAGAGTGCATCAACCGAGGCCCTGTGTAGACCCAGGAATCCGCCCCACACCCCTTCAGCACGCCACCAAAACGAGCCCGCTGACGATATGGCGCGGAATTCCGGTGCAACCACAAACCCCACCCCCGAAAGCCCCATGCAAAAAGCCCATCACCACCCCCATGGAAAACCCCCATAAACCCGACGGCATCGAGCGGGCCCCGGCACAGCACTGAGCCGTCGGCAGACCGGCGGGACGGGCGACGAACAGACCCCACCGCCACCCCCAAGACCCAGGGCCCGGACGCAGCACCACCAGAACGGCGACCCGGACGCCGGCACAGCCGACTCCGGCACGGACAGCCGGGGCGGGGGCGGGAGGTCCATCAACCGGGCCACCGATGCCTCACGCCCTGCTGCGGTGGCTGGCCGGAGCTGGTGCGATTCGAGCGACAGGGGCGCACCGTGCTGTTTCGGCTTCACGGCCACCTCCGGTCCGCTGAAAGAACGCCGTCGCCTGACGAAGGCGAACTGTCCCGTGGATGCAGAACCCATCCCGACACGCCGACCAGCACCACACAAACGACGGAACAGCGGCGACGCCCGGTTACGGCATACACGATCCGGGCGACAACAGCCGTTCAACAGCAAGGCGGCATCACCGATCAGTGGCCGGGCCCGCAGGAGGAGCGCGAACTGCGGCCTCTACGCTGGCGGGCGGGTCAGGATCTCGACGCACTTTCAGGCACGCGGACGGCGAACGCATCCTTGGTACGTGGCGGCACGTGTTCATCCGTAACGGCGGCAACTACTTCCTTACCGATCTACTCATCTACGCCGACGGGCTCATCGACTGCTGGGGCCTGGTCACGGTCGAGGAGTTCGCCGAGAAGCTGCGCAGCGGATGGGTCGCGACGACGTTCGAGGACGGTGCACGGGCATCGGCCCACCATGTGGCCGCGTGGAAGTTCGCGGAGGTCCAGTCGTGGACGACGCCGGAGGAGTTGCTGGGTGAGGTCGGCGACGAGATCGACCGTCTCAATGGCCGGCCTGACTCCACCGGCCGCTGTCTGGCCACCGTCACCGTATTCCGCGCCGAGCCGAGCGAGGAGCAGCGCGCGGTGCTGCGGGAGGCGTACCTGGCCATCCCCGAGCACCTGCGCCGCTACGCGCTGGGCGACATGGACTCCAAAGACTGGCCGCTGAAGGTCCTCGCCGCCGGCCCCGGGGCCCGCCTGCTCGGTGGCGGGCCGGTCGTCACCGACGAGATGTACCAGCATGCGTTGGAGTACTTCGCCGAGCGAGACCAGGCACGCACCAGCCGCCGCACGCCGCCCCGTGGACGGAGCGGACGTGGCGCACGCGCCTGCCATCGAACTGGGCCAGGTCGACTATCCCAACGACTGGCCGGCCGATCCAGGCGTCCTGGTCCTGCGCAACGAATACCCGGCACCGATCGAGATCGACGGGGTGGCGTACCCGACCGTCAGCCACGCCTACTGGGCCCTGTCCACCACGGATGACCAGCGCCGGAAGACGATCCGCGCCGCAAAAACCTCCTACGACGCACAACAAGCCGCCAAGGACGTTCCCCCTCGCTCCGGCTGGGAACAGGCCCGCGCTGCGGTGATGGCCCGGCTGCTGCGCGCGAAGTTCACCCAGCATCCGAACTTGGCAAAAGTGTTGGTGGAAACAGGAGATGCCACGATCCTCTACACCGACATGCACTCCCGCTACTGGAGCCAGCACGACCGGACAGGGCGTAACTGGACGGGCCGCCTCCTCGAACTCGTCCGCTCCGAAATCGCTGCGGATCGGCATGATCTGGCCCACTGAACCCACAGGCCATGGTGGGGCCGGCAGCAGCCAGCCCCACCACCGGCCGCGCCAGCCTTCGTAGCAGGTGGCAGCAGAGCTTCACCGGACAACGACAGCGCGTTTCAACGCCAACACGCCACCATCTTTCAGGAGCTTCACGCCTTGACCAGCACCAACCAGAACACCAGCCACTGAAAACAGGTGACGCACCACCACTGCGACACACCCGTCGTTCATCACGAGGCCGGCCGAGACGTCACCGGCCGCTCCTGGCCGTCCGTCTGCAGCCAGGAGGCGAGGCGTCGACGGTCTCCTGGTTGCCGGCAAAGAGGACATCGACCGCCATGCACCTGAGCACCAACAGCTGACAACGAAGCCGGGCGCAGCACTACGGCGGCCCGGCCGTGGGTGGACGGCGGGCTGGCGCAGCCGACGGGCGACGATGCCGTGTACGGGAGCCGCGGCCCGGCCCGGCCGGAACGGCGGGGCGGGGCGGGGCGGGGGCCGGTGGTCCGACGGGAGGAGCGCCGGGGTGGTCGGCGTCCTACCCGTTGTCAGTACACCTTCGGGTGGTTACGAGCAGCGGTCCCCGAAGATGGTGAGGCGCGGTGCGTACGGTTCCGACTGACGGGGCTGGCCGACCACCTGGCCCGTACGCGGGGGCTTCCTCGGCTTCGGTCCTGGCGAACGGGTCTCCGACTGGTCGCGGGCTAGGCGTCCTTCGCATCCGGGTTGTACGGATCCTTCCACCTGGGACGGGTGCCGAGGGGCTCATCGGAATCGGCCGCCTCCTTGGGCATCCGCGGCCTGTTCCCGCTCCGCTTCTTCCTCGGTCATGTCTCCCGTACTGGCCTTCGCGGTCGTTCTGTTCGTCGGCGTGCTGGGCCGGGGCGGTAGTGGCGAGGCGGCCCAGCAGGTAGCGGAGGCGGTCGGGGGTGCCGGGTGGGGTGGGCGTGCGGGGGCGTGCGGTGGTGGGGTGGAGGTCGGCGCGCCAGTCCAACGACGGCCGCCGTCCTGGCGGACGGTGGCCGCGGGTGCGGGTGCGGGTGCGCCGGGCCCGGCCGCCTGGGTTCCTGGAGTCCAGGGAACCCTGGGGGCCTTGGTGTCAGGCGCCGAGGCCGATGTGGGAGACGTAGGTGTAGGCGCCCCAGTCGGAGTCGAGGTCGGCGATGATGTCGTCCCAGATTTCCGCGAGTTTGGCGGCGTCGGCGGTGGCGAGGGCGTCGACGGCGTCGTCCCAGACGTAGCGGACCTGGATGGTGCGGGTGCGCAGGTTGTCGCGGCGGCGCTTCTCGTCGACCACCTGCTGGTTGATGGGGTGGATCTCCACCTTGGTGCCGCGGCCGTCGCGGTTGAGGTGGTCCTTGAAGATCTGGGGGTTGTTCAGGATGTTGCGGGCGCGCAGTGTCCAGTAGGCGGTGTCGATCGCTTCTTCATTGACGGGGAGGGGGTGCTGGGTGCCTTTGGTCCAGGCGCGGATGGTCTTGGGGACGGCGCTGCTGCCGGCGTCGGCGAGCGCGTCGGAGAGGGCCTCGGGGCCGCCCTGGTGGCTCATCAGGTAGCGCATGCGGGCGGTCAGGCCGCGGCGGGTGCTCGGCGGGGACTTGATCCCGCCCGCGATGATCATGCGTTCCACGGTGTCTTCCAGGGCGCGGGCGAGGGCGATTTTCCCGTGGACGTTTCCGGGGTCGCGGTTGGCGCCGTAGCGGCCGAAGTTTTTCCATCCGTCGGTCGACATTGTTCAGGCGCTCCGGGTGCTGGTGCGGGGCAGGGTGTACTGGTCCTTGAGTTTCATCTGGGTGGTCAGGCGGCCTTCCTCGAAAACACCGCCCGAGGCTTTGCGCCATTCCCCTCCGGTGATGTGGAGTTCGTCGGTGCCGCGCAGCGCGACAATCGTCAGTCCGGCTTTGTGGGCGCGCTGGGACTTGTACCAGAGGTTGGCGAAGGCCTGGGAGCGGATGATGTGCATCCAGTCGGGGCGGCGGAGGTCTCGGTTGAAGGCGGATTCGCCGATGGTCGAGGCGAATTTAGCGTAGATGGCCTTGACGTATTTCTCGGTGACGGTGTCGCCGTCGTGGATGGCGTTTTCGCGGGCCTGGGTGAGGACGCGTCGGAACTTTTCCAGCATTCCTTCGGTGGCGCCGCTGGTCCAGGCCTCGGTGATGTGCGGGGCCTCGGTCAGGCCGAGTTTGTGGCAGCGGATCAGCAGGCGCACGGTGGCCTCGTCCAGGAGCACCGGCCCGGCCTCGTGGCGATTGCCGATCGGGTCGGGCAGGTGCGGGTGGTCCCAGGCCGGGCGCTTGGGCAGGAGGTAGATGCCGGCGCGCTTGGGGTCCCAGCCGCCGTCCGGGCGGTGCTGCAAAGCACCGATCGGCAGGTGCGTCTTCAGCGCGGAGCAGTAGGCGGCGTTGGTGTCCAGGACATCCACCGCGATCTCGGCGAGGGTGCCGGCCTTCAGAGCAGCCATCAGCGGGGCGTTCTCCCACTTGTGGCGGCCCTCCCAGATATCGTCGGCGCCGTTCCGGGACTTCTTGCTCAGGAATTCCAGGCGCTCAGGGTAAACGGTGTGCTCGTACACCGCGCCCACGCGGGTCTTGTCGAAGAGGTCCATTCCGTTCGGAATGGCCTTCTTCTCCAGCGCGGCGGTAGCGGCCTCGGTATCGCCGCCGTGCTCCTCCAGCGCCTCCTCGACCGCCGACGTGATCATGTCGAGGTAGAAGGCCAAGGGCCGGCCAGTGCCCGCGTACTCGGCACGGAACCGCGCCGATGGCGTCGACGGCGCCGGGCCGGCCCGGTGAGGCGCAGCGGGAGCGGGCGCAGCGGCGGGGATGGCGGGGGCCTGGTCGACGACGGCGGCGGCTCCGACCGCGGGGGCCTGGTCGCCGAGGACGCTCTCGGCGGCTGGGGCGGTGCCCGGCACCGGGGCGGGGACGGTAGCCGGCGGCGCGGCGGGCACAACGGCGGAAGCGGCCGTGGCCTGGTCGGCTGCGGCCTGGACGGGCGCGGTCGCCGGTGCATCGGCGGCGGCGGGGACGCACCAGCCGCCCAGGTGGCTCGGCCGGCCGCCGATTCGGAACCGGACCGGGCGTCCGCAGCGCACGCACGGCGCGGGCGGGTAGGTCTCCGGGTGACCGTCGGGAGCGCGGTCAGCGTGGGCGTCGTAGGTGACACCGGTCCCGGCCAAGGCGGGATCCGCCAAGGCTGCTGGCGTCGCCGGGGCGGGCGCGGCCCCGGCGGCCGGATCCGATGCCGCGGCGGGCGGGACCGGGACCGCCTCGTCGGCCTCGTCGGCCTGGGCAGCCGGGGCGGGCGCGGCCGGGGGCTGCTCGGGTGCCGGTGCCGGGAGGACGGTGGGCACCGGGGCGGCGAAGGCCGACGGGACCGGCACCGCGGGCGGCTGCGAGGCGGGCGCGGCGGTACCGGGCGGCCAGGCCAGGGAGAGGGCGGCGTGGGTGGGGCCGGCGAGCAGGTCCAGCGAGATCGGAC
>NZ_JBIVVI010000539.1:0-5871 GCF_044757675.1 Kitasatospora sp. NPDC091257 | reverse complement strand
GGTGGTGCACTGCCCGGCCTACCCGTCCGGCACCAGCGGCGGCCCCTGGATCAACACGGCCACCGGCGACGTGATCGGCGCGATCGGCGGCTATCAGCAGGGCGGCGACACCGACGACATCTCCTACAGCGCCTACTTCGACCACACCATCGCGGACCTGTACGCCCAGGCGGAGGCGGCCGCCTCCTGAGCCCGTCGGGCCCGGTTCCGCGCCGGGCCCGGTCCGGCCCCGTCCGGCCCCACCGGGCCCGGAACACGACAAAGGCCCAGATCGTGGATCAACTCCACTGATCTGGGCCCTGATTACACTCTCGCCATCACTGCGTGAGTGCCCCCGGTAGGATTCGAACCTACGCACCCGCCTCCGGAGGGCGGTGCTCTATCCCCTGAGCTACGGGGGCCTGTTGGCCTGTCGGTCGCTCGCGCTTCCGACGTGGAGAACACTACCAGGCTTCGGACGCGGCCCGTGCACGGGTTTCCCCGAAGATCGTCGCGGCGGCCCGGCGGCCCGGCGGGCGGGGGAGCGGAAGTGCCCAAAGGCCGGACGGGGCGGCGGGGCCGCCGATACCCTCGGTGAGGTGTCGGGAGTGTCCGGGCGGGTCCTCGTGGTGGACGACAGCGAGGTGATCCGCCAGCTGATCAGGGTCAACCTGGAGCTCGAAGGCTTCGAGGTGGTGACCGCCGCCGACGGCGCCGAGTGCCTGGAGGTCATCCGCCGGGTGCAGCCGGACGTGGTGACGCTGGACGTGGTGATGCCGCGGCTTGACGGCCTGCGGACGGCGGCCCGGCTGCGCGCGACCCCGGACACCAGCCGGCTGCCGATCGCGATCGTGAGCGCCTGCACCCCGGCGGACCTCGACCTGGGGGAGACGGTCGGGGTGGACGGCTACCTCGGCAAGCCCTTCGATCCGGCCGACCTGGTGGCCCTGGTGCGACGCCTGATGCGGCTCACCGGGCACCCCGGCGGGCCGCCCGGCGAAGAGGCCGGCGAGGAGGGCGGCGGGCAGGCCGGCGACAGGGCCGGTGAAGCCGCCGCCGTAGTTCGCCCTGAGCGAACAGGGCGCACCGATCGCGGCTGAGACCCCGTAACGACGGCACCCCGGCGTCTCAACCGGTAAACCGAGTGGCGGGCGGGCACCCCGTCTCGCCTACGCTTGGCGTCGTGACCCCCGCAGACCTTTCCCAGGCAATCCAGGCCGCAGTGAGCTCCGCCGTCGAGGCGGGCGAGCTGGCCGTCGCCGTGCCCGAGCACGTGACGGTCGACCGGCCCAAGAACCGGGACCACGGCGACTACGCGACGAACGTGGCCCTCCAGCTCGCCAAGGCGGCCGGCAAGCCGCCGCGAGCCGTTGCCGAGCTGCTGGTCGAGCGACTGCGAGGGATCACCGGCGTCGCCAAGGTCGACATCGCCGGTCCGGGCTTCCTGAACATCACCCTGGACACCGCCACCGCCGGTGCGCTGGCGCGCACCATCGTCGAGGCGGGCGAGGCCTACGGCCGCAACGACGCCCTCGGCGGCCTGAAGATCAACCTGGAGTTCGTCTCCGCCAACCCGACCGGCCCGATCCACATCGGCGGCGTCCGCTGGGCCGCCGTCGGCGACTCGCTGGCGCGCGTGCTGCGGGCCTCCGGTGCCGACGTCACCACCGAGTACTACCTCAACGACGCCGGTGTGCAGATCACCAAGTTCGCCGCCTCGCTGCAGGCCGCCGCGAACGGCCGCGAGGTGCCCGAGGGCGGGTACGTCGGCGAGTACATCGTCGACATCGCCAAGGCGCTCACCGACGCGGTCCCGGGCGTGCTCGACCTGCCCGAGGACGAGCAGCTGCAGGTCTTCCGCACCGAGGGCCTCAAGCTCATGGTGTCCGAGATCCAGCGCTCGATGGACGAGTTCGGCACCCACTTCGACGTGTGGTTCTCGGAGAAGACGCTGCACGACTCCGGCGCGGTCGAGAAGGCCATCGACCGGCTGCGCGAGCAGGGCCACGTCTTCGAGCAGGACGGCGCGGTCTTCCTGCGCACCACCGACTTCGGTGACGACAAGGACCGCGTCCTGATCAAGGCCGACGGCGACAAGACCTACTTCGCCGCCGACGCCGCGTACTACCTGTCCAAGCGGGACCGCGGCGCCGAGGTCGCGCTCTACATGCTGGGCGCCGACCACCACGGCTACGTCAACCGCCTCAAGGCCATCTCGGCCTGCGCGGGCGACGACATGAACCACAACATCGAGGTGAAGATCGGCCAGTTCGTGAAGATGCTTCGCGACGGCGAAGAGGTCCGCATGTCCAAGCGGGCCGGCAACATCATCACGATCGACGACGTGGTCGAGTGGATCGGCGTGGACGCCGCCCGCTACACCCTGGCGCGCTCCTCCACGGACTCGACGATCACGCTGGACATCAACCTGCTGACCAGCCAGACCAACGAGAACCCGGTCTTCTACGTCCAGTACGCGCACACCCGGATGTGCGGCGTGGCGCGCAAGGCCGCCGAGCTGGGCGTGGACAAGGGCACGGTCGAGCAGTTCAAGCCCGAGCTGCTCGCCACCGAATGGGAGTCCGACGTGCTCGGCCACCTCGCGGAGTTCCCGCGGGTGCTGGCCACGGCCGGCGAGCTGCGCGAGCCGCACCGGGTCGCCGTGTACCTGGAGAAGCTCGCGGGCAAATACCACCGCCTGTACGAGAACTGCATGTTCCTGCCCAAGGGCGACGAGGAGCTCAACGACACGCACCGCGCCCGCCTCTGGCTGGTCGAGGCGACGCGCACCGTGCTCGCCAACGGCCTCACGCTCCTGGGCGTGACGGCGCCCGAGCGGATGTAGGCACCACCCCCAAGCGCACAGCGGGGGCGGCTGACGGTCAACGGGGACCGTCGCCGCCCCTCGCCATAGGTCTCGAAGGATCTACGAAGATGAGCCGCTCCGCACACCCGGCAGGCCCCCGCCACGGCGACGTCCTGCCCGAGGGCCACTACCAGGCCCCGCCCGCCGACCTGAACGCGCTCGACCCCAAGGTCTGGTCGCGCACCGTCGCCCGCGACGCCGAGGGCGTGGCCACCGTCGGCGGCGTCGACGTCAAGCGGCTGGCCGCCGAGTTCGGCACCCCCGCCTACGTGCTGGACGAGGAGGACTTCCGCTCCCGGGCGCGCGCCTGGCGGGACGCCTTCGGCACCGAGGCGGACGTCTACTACGCCGGCAAGGCGTTCCTCTCCAAGGCCGTCGTGCGCTGGCTGCACGAGGAGGGCCTCAACCTCGACGTGTGCAGCGCGGGCGAGCTGGCGGTCGCGCTGGCCGCCGGGATGCCGCCGCGGCGGATCGCGCTGCACGGCAACAACAAGTCGGCGGACGAGCTCGAACACGCGGTGAGGACCGGCGTCGGGCACATCGTGGTCGACTCCTACGACGAGATCGAGCGCCTGGCCGCGATCGCCGCCCGCCAGGGCGTGCGCCAGCAGGTGCTGATCCGGATCACCGTCGGCGTCGAGGCGCACACCCACGAGTTCATCGCCACCGCGCACGAGGACCAGAAGTTCGGCCTGTCCCTCACCGGGGGCGCGGCCGCCGAGGCGGTGCGCCGGGTGCTCGGCCACGACAGCCTGGAGCTGCGCGGCATCCACTCGCACATCGGCTCGCAGATCTTCGACATGGCCGGCTTCGAGGTGGCCGCCCGCCGGGTGGTCGGCCTGCTGGCCGGGATCCGCGACGAGCACGGCGTCGAGCTGCCCGAGATCGACCTCGGCGGCGGCCTCGGCATCGCGTACACCAGCGAGGACGACCCGCGCGAGCCGGCCGAGATCGCGGCCGCGCTGGCCGACATCGTCCGCCGCGAGTGCGCCGCCGCGAACCTGGACACCCCCCGGCTGAGCGTGGAGCCGGGCCGGGCGATCGTGGGCCCGACGGCGTTCACGCTGTACGAGGTCGGCACCGTCAAGCCGCTGGAGGGCCTGCGCACCTACGTCAGCGTGGACGGCGGGATGTCCGACAACATCCGCACCGCGCTGTACGACGCCGAGTACTCGGTGGCCCTGGTGTCGCGCACCAGCGACGCCGAGCCGATGCTGGTGCGGGTGGTCGGCAAGCACTGCGAGTCCGGCGACATCGTCGTCCGGGACGCCTTCCTGCCGGCCGACCTGACCGCCGGCGACCTGATCGCGGTGCCCGCCACCGGCGCCTACTGCCGTTCGATGGCGAGCAATTACAACCACGCCCTCAAGCCCCCCGTGCTCGCCGTCAAGGACGGTGCGGCGCGGGTGATCGTCCGGCGCGAGACGGAGGAGGATCTCCTGCGTCTGGATATCGGATGACGAAATCCTTGTCTCAGATCATGGAACGACCGTAGATCCGTACGGAAAGTCCCGGAGACTGGTACGGACCGAAGTTCCCGGCGGTCCAGGAAAACCCGCCGGAAATTACCGAAGCTGATGAATGCAGAGCGGAGTCGGATGATGCGTACGCGCCCGCTGAAGGTGGCGTTGCTGGGTTGTGGTGTGGTGGGCTCCGAGGTGGCGCGCATCATGACGACGACGGCCGACGACCTCGCCGCTCGCATCGGTGCTCCGGTCGAGCTGGCCGGGATCGCGGTCCGCCGCGCCGGGCGGACCCGCCCGGGCGTCCCCGAGCACCTGATCACCACCGACGCCGAGGCCCTGGTCAACCGGGGCGACATCGACGTGGTGGTCGAGGTGGTGGGCGGCATCGAGCCGTCCAAATCGCTGATCCTGTCCGCCTTCGGGCAGGGCGCCTCGGTGGTCAGCGCCAACAAGGCGCTGCTCGCCAAGGACGGCACCGAGCTGCACGCCGCGGCCGCCGCGGCCGGGGTGGACCTGTACTACGAGGCCGCGGTGGCGGGCGCGATCCCGCTGCTGCGTCCGCTGCGCGAGTCCCTCGCGGGTGACAAGGTCAACCGGGTGCTGGGCATCGTCAACGGCACCACCAACTTCATCCTCGACAAGATGGACACCACCGGCGCCGGTTACTCGGAGGCGCTGGAGGAGGCCACCGCGCTGGGCTACGCCGAGGCCGACCCGACGGCCGACGTCGAGGGCTTCGACGCCGCCGCCAAGGCCGCGATCCTGGCCGGCATCGCCTTCCACACCAAGGTCACCGCGGCGGACGTCTACCGCGAGGGCATCACCGAGGTGACCGCGGCCGACATCGCCTCCGCCAAGGAGATGGGCTGCGTGGTCAAGCTGCTCGCGATCTGCGAGCGGGCCGCGGACGGCGAGTCCGTCACCGCGCGCGTCCACCCGGCGATGATCCCGCTGTCGCACCCGCTGGCCTCCGTCCGCGAGGCGTACAACGCGGTGTTCGTCGAGGCCGAGGCGGCCGGCCGGCTGATGTTCTACGGCCCGGGCGCGGGCGGTTCGCCGACCGCCTCCGCGGTGCTCGGCGACCTGGTCGCGGTCTGCCGCAACAAGCTGGCCGGCGCCACCGGTCCCGGTGACTCGGTGTACACCCGGCTGCCGGCCAAGCCGATGGACGAGGTGGTCACCCGCTACCACGTCAGCCTGGACGTGGACGACCGCGCGGGTGTGCTCGCGCAGGTCGCGTCCGTCTTCGCCGAGCACGGCGTGTCCATCGACACCGTGCGCCAGCAGGGCCGCGACGGCGACGCCTCGCTCGTCGTGGTCACCCACCGTGCCACCGACGCCGCGCTGTCGGCGACGGTCGACAAGCTCCGCGCGCTGGACAGCGTGCGGGACGTGGCCAGCATCATGAGGGTCGAAGGGGAATAAGGAACCAGCCATGAACGCCGTTGCCGAGAACGTCGTCCGAGGCGCGCACACCCACCAGTGGCGCGGCCTGATCGAGGAGTACCGGGACCGCCTGCCGGTCACCGCGGCCACCCCGGTGGTCACCCTGCTGGAGGG
>NZ_JBIVVI010000538.1:0-5872 GCF_044757675.1 Kitasatospora sp. NPDC091257 | reverse complement strand
ACCCCCACCCGGTGGACCAACTGGGCCGGCAACCAGAGCGCCCGGCCCGCCCGGGCCGCCGCCCCCGGCACCGCGGAGGAACTGGCCAAGGAGATCCTGCGGGCCGCCGAACAGGGCCGCACCGTCAAGGCCGTCGGCTCCGGCCACTCCTTCACCTCCATCGCCTCCGCCGGCGACGGCGTCCAGATCCGCCCGCACGCGCTCACCGCCGTCCGCGGGATCGACCGCGAGGCCGGCACCATCACCGTCGAGTCCGGCCTCCCGCTGCACCGGCTCAACCGGGTCCTCGCCGCCGAGGGCCTCTCGCTGACCAACATAGGCGACATCGAGGTCCAGACCGTGGCCGGCGCCACCAGCACCGGCACCCACGGCACCGGCCGCGACTCCGGCTCGCTGGCCGCCCAGATCCGCGCCCTGGAGATCGTCCTCGCCGACGGCACCGTCCGGCACTGCTCCCCCACCGAGAACCCCCGGCTCTTCCAGGGCGCCCGGCTCGGCCTCGGCGCCCTCGGCGTGATCACCGCGCTCACCTTCGGCGTCGAGCCGGCCTTCCTGCTCACCGCGCACGAACAGCCGATGGGCTTCGACGAGGTGCTGGAGCGCCTGGACGACCTCACCGCCGTCAACGAGCACTTCGAGTTCTACTGGTTCCCGCACACCGACCGCTGCGCCACCAAGCGCAACAACCGCAGCCAGGGCCCGGCCGCCCCGCTGCCCCGGTTCAAGGAGTGGCTGGAGGACGACTTCCTCTCCAACACCGTCTGGGAGGGCGCCTGCCGGGTCGGCCGGCGCTTCCCCGGCTCGATCCCCTCGATCGCCTCGATGGCCAGCCGGGCCTGGTCCGAACGCAGCTTCACCGACACCGCGTACAAGGTGTTCACCAGCCCGCGCAAGGTCCGCTTCGTGGAGATGGAGTACGCGGTGCCGCGCGCGGCCGTCGGCGAGGTGCTGCGCGAACTGAAGGCCCTGGTCGAGCGCTCCGACTGGAAGGTCAGCTTCCCGGTCGAGGTGCGCTTCGCCCCCGCCGACGACCTCTGGCTCTCCACCGCCTCCGGCCGGGACAGCGCCTACATCGCCGTCCACCTCTACCGGGGCACCGCCGACCAGGGCTACTTCACCGGCGTCGAACAGCTGATGACCGCCCATCAGGGCCGGCCGCACTGGGGCAAGCTGCACACCCGCGACGCCGAGTACCTGGCCGGCGTCTACCCGCGCTTCGGCGACTTCACCGCGCTGCGCGACGAGGTCGACCCGCAGCGGGTGTTCGGCAACGACTACCTGCGCCGGGTGCTGGGCGCCCAGCGCATGTCCTAGGAGGTCACGGCGGTCCCGTCGGCCGACGGGGCCGCCGGTGCCTTCGCCGGTTCCTTCAGCGGCTCCCTCGCCGGGGCGTCGCTCGGCGCCGGCGGCTGCGGGGTCGTCCCGCCGCCGGGCTTCCCGCCGCCCGCCGACGGGGAGGCGCCGGCCGACGGGGTCGCGCCCGGGCCCGCCGAGGGCGAGGCCGTCCCCGCGCCGGTGCTCGGCGTGTCGCCCGGCTCCCGGCTCGGCCGGGTGGTCGCCGGGGCCGAGGCCCCGCCGGACGGCGCGGTGTCCTGGCCCGGGCGGCCGCCCGGGGCGGGCCGGTCCGTCGGGGCGTCCTGCGGCCGGTCGGACTTGGACGTCAGCGCCCCGCCGAAGGACGTGCCGTTGCCGGACTCGCCCTTGACCGTCGCCGACACCGGCTGCCCGGTGGCCAGTTCGAACGCCACGATCGGCGCCATCGCCAGCACGAAGACCAGCCCGGACACCGCCGCGTACGTCTTCCAGCCCCACCGCCGGCGCGCCCGCACCACCTGCGGCTCGCTCCATTCCGAGGTGATCACCGGCGGCTGCGCCCGCGTCCCGGACGGCCCGGTCTCCACCGGCGCCTGCCGCAGGGTGTTGGCGGCCTGGTTCGGCCCCCGGTCCACCGCCTCGCGCAATTGCTCACCGGTCCGCTTGAAGATGTGCTGGAACACCGCGCCACCGGTGGTGGCCCCGATGCTCACCACGGCGGCGCCCAGGATCGTGCCGTACACCCCCAGCTCGGAGGCCAGCAGCGCGCCCACCACCGTGGCCAGCGCACTCGCCGCGACCTGAGCCACACTCAGATCGATGCGCCTGCGCTCCTCCTTGACCTTTCCGCCCTCCTCGGCGGGGCTCCGCTCCGGCATCAACATCCCTCGGTCCGTACGACTGTTCCTCGAACAAGGCTCTCCATCTTGCACAAAGAAGGACACAAGGGACGAAAATGCGGTTCTCCGCACCCGGATTGTGTGAAGATGATCACCGTTCATCCGACGGTGGTCCGCCATTGGGGGAGCGCGCTCTTGAGATTCCCGTGAATCGCGGGAGACTTGAGCGGCGAGCCGCCCCGCTGGATGCCACGAATGGAGTACTGTTCGTAAAGCCCGAGCCTTGGGTCGACTTGTCGACTACGTCTACACCGGTAGCTTGACGAGGAGCCACTGAACGGGCACGCACGGCGACGCCGGTCCCGGATCGTCGCGAACACTCCGCGTGCGAGGACGGCCGGGACACCCAGGCGCGACGCCGACGGACGGCGTGGCAAAAAGGCAACCGTGCCACAGCGGCGCGCGCGGGCATAAGCCCGACACGCCGGGGAACTCAGCAAGGTTGTGGCCAGTCGCCAGTGGGCAGGCCACACTCAGTACGGGAGCAGCGACGCAGGTGACGTCGGCAGGCACCACCCGGGAGGTAACCGTGCCCGAACTGCGGGTTGTGGCCGTCAGCAACGACGGCACACGGCTGGTGCTCAAGGCTGCCGACAGCACGGAGTACACCCTTCCCATCGATGAGCGGCTGCGTGCCGCCATCCGCGGGGACCGGCCGCGCCTCGGCCAGATCGAGATCGAGGTCGAGAGCCATCTGCGGCCCCGGGACATCCAGGCCCGGATACGAGCCGGTGCCTCCGCCGAGGAGGTCGCCCAGGCGGCCGGCATCTCCGTCGACCGCGTCCGCCGCTTCGAGGGCCCGGTGCTCGCCGAACGCGCCTTCATGGCCGAGCGCGCCCGCAAGACCGCGATCCGCCGCAACGGCGAGTCCCCCGGTCCGCAGCTCGGCGAGGCCGTCGCCGAGCGGCTCGCGCTGCGCGGCGCCGAGAAGGAGACCGAGCGCTGGGACTCCTGGCGGCGCGACGACGGCACCTGGGAGGTCATCCTCTCCTACCGGGCCGACGGCGAGGGCCGCAGCGCCTCCTGGACGTACGACCCGCCCCGGCGCCTGGTCCAGCCCAACGACGACGAGGCCCGCGCGCTGATCGGCGAGAACGTCGAGCGCGAGGAGGAGTCGGTCTTCCCGTTCATCCCGCGGATCGCCCGGCTCCCCCACGAGCGGCCGCCCCGCCCGATGATCGACCGGCCCTCGGCCGACCGCATCATGTCGGCCCGCGAGGTCCGCGAGTCGCGGGAGGCCACCGCCGAGGCCCGGGACTCCTTGACCAGCCTGCTCGACGTGGTCCCCGCCTTCCGCGGCGACCTCGCCGTCGGCGCCCCCGCCCCGATCGAACCGGTGCCCGCCGAGGTCGCCGAGGAGAGCGAGGAGGCCGCTGCGGCGGCCGCCCCGGCCGTCGGCGCGGGCTCGGCCTACGCCGACATCCTGATGCCGCGCGCCGTCGCCCCGCACCGTGAGCGCCTGGTCGGCACCACCGACCGGCAGGCCGAGGCGGACGGCGTCCGGCCCGGGCGCCGGGCCACCGTGCCCAGCTGGGACGAGATCGTCTTCGGCAGCCGGCGCAAGAAGCAGGAGTAGTAGCGCAGCAGCAGCACGGTGGTAGGGGGCGTCGGCCGGGCCGGCGCCCCCTGGGGCGTGTCCGACCATTCGCCGCGCACCCGGCGGGAATGGTCGGACACGCCCTAGCGCTGCGCACCCGTCGGGGGATCCCGCCGCAGGGTGCGCGCCGGCTCAGCCCGGCTGCTCGGTGACCGCCACCGGACGCGACTCGTCGCTCGACCACTCGCTCCACGAGCCCGGGTACAGCACGGCCGGCAGACCCGCCACCTCCAGCGCCAGGATCTGGTGCGCCGCCGTCACGCCCGAACCGCAGTACACCGCGGTCTCCCGCTCCCCCGCACCCAGCGCCCGGAACCGGGCGGCCAGCTCGGCGGCCGGCCGGAACCGGCCGTCCGGGCCCACGTTCCCGGCCGTCGGCGCCGAGACCGCGCCCGGGATGTGCCCGGCCCGCGGGTCCACCGGCTCGCTCTCGCCCCGGTAGCGCTCCCCGGACCGGGCATCCAGCAGCAGGCCGCCGCGCGCCAGGGCCGCGGCGCCGTCCCCGTCCACCGTCGGCAGCTGCCCCGGCACCGGCTTGAAGTCGCCCTCCCCCGGCTCCGGCAGCTCGGTCGACACCGGCAGCCCGGCCCCCTGCCAGGCCGCGAACCCGCCGTCCAGCACCCGGACGTCCCGGTGCCCGGCCCAGCGCAGCAGCCACCAGGCCCGGGCCGCCGCCATCGAGGCCGCGCCGTCGTACACCACGACCGGGCGCAGCGCACTCACCCCGAAACGGCGCATCGCCGCGCCGAACTCCTCCGGGTCCGGCAGCGGGTGGCGACCGCCCCGGCCGGGGGCGCCGGGCGGGGCGGCCAGGTCCCGGTCCAGCTCGACGAAGTGGGCGCCGGGCAGGTGACCGGCCCGGTACTCCTCGGCCGCGGTCGGGCCGCCCGGCGCGGCGCCGACCAGCTGGTAGCGCACGTCCAGCAGCACCGGCGGCAGCGCGGAGGCCAGCGCCTCCCGCAGCTCGGCCGCGGAGATCAGCGGGGAACCGTCGTTGTAGGTGGTGGTCATGGCGGCCATTGTCGCGCAGCGCGGCCCCGGCGGCGGGGCATCCGGCTCCTTGTCGCGGTCCGACCCGCGAAATCCGACGGAATCCGTCGGGACACGCCCGAACCGCCGCTCTTTGTGGGGTCTTTGCCGGATTTTCCGCGCGGCCCGAGGGTTGGGCGCCCGCCAGAGTGGAAGCATCACCCTCGCGCGCGTGGATTTCCGTGCGCCAACCACCCACGAGGAGGCCCGCATTGCCCGCGGTGGAACTCCGACTGGCCCAGGGCACGCCCTGCTGGGTCAGCCTGCTGACCGACGACCTGCCCGGCGCCCGCGCCTTCTACGGCGCCCTGCTCGGCTGGACGTACACGCCCGGGCCCGGGCAGCTCGGCGACTACGTCCGGGCCGAGCTCGACGGGGCGCCGGTGGCCGGCCTCGGCGTCTCCACCGCCACCGGCTTCCCGGTGCAGTGGACCACCTACTTCGCCGTGGACGACGCCGACCGCACCGCCCAGCTGGTCCGCGAGTGCAGCGGGACCGTCGCCGTCGGACCGCTCCAGGCCGAACGCGCCGGGCGGATGGCCATCGCCGCCGACGTCTCCGGTGCGGTCTTCGGCCTCTGGCAGGGCGAGGAGCACCTCGGCCGGGAGGCCGGCCGCGAACCGGGCGCCCCGGCCTGGGCCGAACTGCTCACCCCCGACGCCCAGGGCGCCGCCGCCTTCTACTCCACCGTGTTCGGCTGCCCGGTCCGCTCCGCCGCGGACGAGACCGCGCTGCTGGTGCGCGGGCGGCCGGTCGCCGGCATCCGGCACCGCGCCGAGCTGCGCGGCCACCCGCCGCGCTGGCGCACCCACTTCGTGGTCCGCGACGCCGGGCTGGCCGCCCGTCACGCCGTGGAGCTCGGCGGCCGGGTCCTGGTCGAACCGCACGACACCGCCCGCGGCCGCGCCGCCCGGCTCGCCGACCCGCAGGGCGGGCACTTCTCCGTGCTGGAAGTGATTCCGTAGCGGCCGCCACCGTCCGGGGCTGCCGGTGCTGGCCGTGGTGCCGTTGCCCGTACGGGCGCCGGTGGTGG
>NZ_JBIVVI010000537.1:0-5889 GCF_044757675.1 Kitasatospora sp. NPDC091257 | reverse complement strand
CTGTCGCCCTCCTACGGGGGAGAGACCTTCCGCAACCCCGACTTCGTGAGCACCAGCATGGACCGTCAGACGGCGATGATGTTCATGCAGACCCGCACGGAACTCCCGCTCACCTACCGCGCCCTACTGCACTTCTCCGTGCGCGGCGGCGGCAGCGCCTTCGACATCCAGCCGTTCTCGGACAAGCAGGGCGAGGCCGAGGTCCTGATCCGGCCGGGCAGCACCTTCGACCTCGGCGGGCGGCAACTCCTCCAGTCCTCTCTGCGGGAGCCGTACGTGCAGATCGAGGCCACCGAGCGGACCACGCCCTCGCCGTTCCCGAAGGCGAGCGACGCGGACCAGCGGCTGCACGAGGCCCTGGCCGGGCTCGCCAACGTCCCCGAGCTGCGCACCCACGACGACCTGTGGCCACTGGCCGAGTACATCGGAGCGGACCACGGGCGCCCGCTCGCCGGCCGGGTCACCGACCTGGTCGCGGGGGAGGCGGCCCGCCGCGAGGCGAGCATGAACGCCTGGCGCACCGCCAAGCTCGCCCAGGAACTGCAGCAGGGCACCGAGCGGATCACCCTGGCGCACCTCACCAGGCTGCGCCGCACCGCCGACCTCGTCCGCGAGGCCCTGCACCTGCCGGCCGACCGGCAGGTGACCAGGGCGGACCTGGTCGACTACGTCCGGACGCTGAAGGGCGACGGCGGCGGCGAGGTCGACGCGGGTGACCTGAGGACCCTGGTCGACGTGGTCGACAAGCTCAAGCGCCCCGGCCGCGCGGTGGCCGTCACCGAGGTCGAGCAGCGCTGGCGCGACCCCGGGTACGAACCCGCCCCCGAGCTGACCGTGCTGGAGTCCCAGGCGCTGTACTGGGTCGGCGACCGGCACGCCGACTGGCGGACGCTCACCGAGTCGGTCTTCCCGAACCTCCCGCACGCGAACGACTACCTCACCCTGGCCATGCACACCGCCGACGGCGTGCCCGTGATGGGCCATGTCGTGGTCGCCCCGGCGGATGTCGCGGGCGGGCTGCTCAAGCTCTACGAGGAG
The DNA here is from genome assembly GCF_044757675.1 of Kitasatospora sp. NPDC091257. NCBI lineage: Bacteria > Bacillati > Actinomycetota > Actinomycetes > Kitasatosporales > Streptomycetaceae > Kitasatospora > Kitasatospora sp. NPDC091257. The sequence goes on along the minus strand of NZ_JBIVVI010000537.1, from coordinate 4,851 downwards.
GACGGCTGGGACGGCGAGAAGCCGGTGCGCTTCGTCGCCTGCGACCTCAACGTCCGGCCGGACCGCGAGTACGTGCGCGAGGTCATGGAGCACGTGTGGGCCCGGCTGCCCAAGGCCGTGGCCTACGCCGCCGACGGCCAGGTCTGGTTCGTCCCGCCGGCTCCCGCGGCCGGCGCGGCGGGCGGCGGCCGGGGCCACCTGGTGGTCACGTCCGGCGTCGGGATGGACGCGCACGGCCGTCCGGTGATCGTCCGCGGCGGCAACTGGCAGCGCATCGCCCAGGACGGGACCGTGGACCTCGGTGCCTACCTGAACGACGACGGCAGGGCGGCGTACCCGGAGGCCGACCGGGGCGACGTCCACGGCGGGATCGACGGAGCGGTGAAGTTCGGCGTCGACACGCCGCTCGACACCGACACGCCGCTCGACCAGCAGCTCCACCCCGGCGACGGCTCCCCGCCCGTCGTCCTCCCCGGTGCCCAGCCGCCGCCCACGGCAGCGGTCGTACGGCACACGGTCTTCGACGAGCCGCGGTACCGGCACCACACGGAGGCCTTCGACCGGGAGCTCGGAGCGTGGACGGCGGGCGACCCCCGGGTGGTCGACCGGGCCCGTGCGGCGCTGCGCCGGATCGCCGAGGCCACCGGGGCGGAGGGCACCGACCACCTCGTCAGCGGCGGGAGCCTGCACGAGGTGATGCGGGAGTTCCACCGGCTGGCCCGCGACGAGCGGTTCCGGCTCGACGATTCCGGGGCCCTGCGGGCCGACGCCGTCCGGCAGGCGGACCTGCGGGAGCTGGGGATCAGGACGGCGGACGGCGCGGCCTCCCGGGTCGCGGCCGAGGCCATGCAGGCGTACCGGCTCCTCGGGCAGGGCGACCACGACCTGTTCGCCCGGGCGCTGTACGGCTGGCTGCTGACGGGCGGGGAGCACTCGCTGCACGAGGTGGTGGCGGGCATGCGGCTCGCCGGCGCCTTCCCCGGCCACCGGTACACCGACGGCGCCGAGCTGTACCGGAACGTGCCCGGGGTCCCGCCGGCGGAGCTGCGCCCGCCGGTGGAGGGCTGGGACGGGCCGGTCAGGCCGGCCTTCGAGCACCCGGCACCGGCGGAGCTGACGGCCGGACTGCCGCACGAGCGCACCTACCTGGAGTGGGCCCGCACCTCGAAGGAGGTGAACGACACGGTCCTGGAGGAGACGCGGCGGCGCTGGGAGTCGCTGACCGAGACCAACCCGGACGAGGGACTCGGCGCGCCCCCGTACCTGCAGTGGATGGCCCGCAACGGCGTCGCGAGGGCGACGGACGTGACCGACCTGCTGGGCCCCGCGCACTTCGTGGCGCTGTACACCTACACCGGCCCGGCCTACTCGCTGATCAACGTGCTGCTCAAGAACCCGGGCCCCGACGCCGTCCCCGCGCTCCGCGGGAAGATCGCGGCGCTGATCGCCAAGCACTACCGGGACCCGGGCACCGCGCTGCCCGGCTCGATCACCGGGATCCCCGAGCTGCACGAGGGCATGCGGGCGAGGACCGAACCGTGGAGTCTCGCCGACTCCCTGACCGCCGAGCAACTGGCGGGCATCCAGCGGGAGATGCAGCTGCACAGCCATCTGCTGGCGGACGCGCTGCGGCTGCTGCCCGCGGCGAGGGGGACGCTGTTCCGCGGCGACGGCACCCTGGAGGACCCGATGCGGCCGACCGGCCGGCCCGCCGGGCCCGAGTACGGCGGCGACGTCATCCTGCACCGGACGTTCGCGAGCTTCAGCACCAACGAGAGCACCTCGTTGGGCTTCATGAAGAAGTACGACGGCCAGGACGAGTACCGGGTCCTGCTGGAGCTGGAGGCGACCGGCCTCAACGGCCGCGACATCGCGCCGTTCTCCTCGCACATGGAGGAGGAGGAGGTCCTCTTCCTGCCCGGGGCCCGGATGCGGGTCACCGAGCGCACGCTGACGCGGACGGAGGACGGCGTCACGTACGTCCGCCTCAGGGCCCGCGAGTCGGCGTCCGACGAGACGGACAACACGGCCGCCGTGCCGCCGCCCCGGCGCACCGGCGACGAGCCCGCCACGGACCTCACCGAGGAGACCGGGCCGGCCTCCGGCGGTGTGCGCCTGGCGGACGGACGGACCGTCCCCGACGAGCTGCTGCTCACCCACACCATCACCGACGCCACCGGCCGGGAGACCGGGCAGGCGCTCTTCGACGAGGCCGACTGGGCGAAGCGGTCGACGCTGTACCCCGGGCTGAGCGAGGTCACGAGCTTCGTGCCGCGCTCCACCGACGGCTTCGCGACCGGAGTGCCGCAGCAGGTGCCGTGGGACGGGAAGCACACCTACTTCTTCGCCGCGCACGGCCGTTCGGAGGGATTCGACCTCCCGCTGACCGACGGCACCAAGGCCCACGGGGTCACCGGCACCGAGGTCGGCGCCCTGCTCAAGCGCCGGCTCGCCGACCTCGCGCTGAAGGCGGCCGACGCGCACCGGAACGTGAACGCCGACGCGGACGGCGACCCGGACGGCGGCCCGAGCCGCGGCCCGGCCTCGATCACGCTGCTCAGCTGTGAGTCCGCCGAGCACGCCCAGGCCGTCGCCCGGCAGACCGGACTGCCGGTCCACGCGCCGACCGGCCGTACCGGCGTCAGCGGCAGGCCGGCCGGCCCCGACGGTCCGTCGACCGCGAGCGTGTACGTCAAACCGGGCCCGGACGGGTCGACCGGGCTGTTCCGGACGTTCCACCCGGACCCGGCCGGCGCCGCCCCGGACGGTACGCCCCCGTCGCACGCCCCGGCGGCCGGCCGGCTCGAACGGTCGGCGCCGGTACGACGCGCGCTGGACAACACGGGGAACGGCGAGGGCTCCTCGCGGTCCGGCCCCGAGGTCCGCCACGAGAACGGTGTGGAGATCCACCGCTACGCCACCGGGGAGGAGGTCCACTTCCTCCCGGACCGGGAGGTCCACTACCTGGCGGACCGCGAGGTCCACCACCTCACGGACGGAACGGAGATCCAGCGCTTCGCGGACCGGGAGATCCACTTCCTCCCGGACCGGGAGGTCCACTACCTGGCGGACCGCGAGGTCCACTACCTCGCCGACGGGACGCAGATCCACCGCCACCCGGACGGGACGGAGATCCACCGCTTCCCGGGCGGCGGGGAGACCCGCTACCTCGCCGACGGCCGGGTGGACACCTACGACGGGGAGGGCCGGCTGGTCGAGCGGTACCGCGCGCCGGAGGACCACCACCACGGGCCCGACCTGCGCCCGCTGGACGTCGCCCTCGACGAGCGGAACGCCTACCTGGACACCGAGTTCGGCGCGCCCGAGGTCCCGCTGGTGCCGAGGGACGACGTCCCGCACGCCGCCGCGCAGGAACCCCCGAACCCGGTCGCGACGAGCCGGTACGTCGACCTGGACGCGCTGCGGGAGGCCCAGTCCGTGCCCCTGATGTGGCGGTACGACTCCGGCCACCTCTACCGGTGGGAGCGGAGCCGCTCCGACATGGTCGACTACCCCGAGGTCTTCGAGGGCGGAATGCGGCCGAGGCAGGAGGACCGCTACCCCGACCTCCAGGACTACGTGGGGAGCAACGAGGCGTCGGCCCTGGTGAGCACGACGCGCTCCCGCACGGCCCAGCACGTCGACTGGGGGACCTGGCACCGCTACGTGATCGACGCACCGGGAGGCATCGACGTCCGGGAGACCCTGAACCGTCCGGGCCTCTCGGAGGAGGAACAGGAGGTCGCGTTCCCCGGGGGCATCGACGGCCGGTACATCGTCGGCGTCGAACTGGTGCGCGGCATCGAACTGGACCACGCGAGCGGCCGGTACGCGGAAGCGGTCGAGTTCGTCCCGAACGAGGCCTACCGGCCGGACCACCGGACCCCGGAGCAGACCGCGGCGATGGGCTTGACGGAGCCCGCCGCGGAAGCGGACGGGAACCCGGGCGGGCACGTCGGCGACCACACGGCCGACGACATCGAAAGCGTCCTGAACGGCCTGGGCGGGCTGAGCATCGTGAACGGCGACGACTCCTCGGTGGGGTCCGACTCCGACAACAGCGCGGCGCCGCCGGGAGGCTGGCACCACCAGCTCCCGGAGCACGACCCGGAGGTCTGGGCCGACCCGTCCGGCTGGGCCCTGGCGGGCATCGACGGCACCCGGGCCGCCGACCTGTTCTGGCGCGACGGGGGCTGGACCATGAGCACGGCCGAGTTCGACGCGATGCCGCGGGCGTTCCGGGAGCGCCTCGCGCAGCTGGAGCTCTTCGGGACCGACCAGCAGAGGTTCGGCCGCGACGCCTACTACGACCGGCAGGGGCTCGAACCCATGGCGGAGCTCGTCCGCGGGCTGAGCGACGAGGAACGCGGGGCGCTGGAGTTCTACACGGCCCCGAGCGAGACCGGGGACGGCGAGGTCGCCGAGCAGTTCTCGTACTACGAGGTCAAGCAGATCCGGTGGCAGCTGACCATGGCGGGCCGGGACCACACCGCCCTGCCCCCGGGCCCGGTGCGGGAGGTCATCGGGAACCTGGACAGTTCCATCGAGCAGAGCCCGGTGACGGGGGACCTCGTGGTGAGCAGGGGAGCGCCGTACGTCGGACCCGGGCTGCACCCGGGCGTCCTGGAGGTCGGGCAGGTCGTCACCGAGCCCACGTACGTCTCGGTCTCGGCGGGCAGCCGGCTGCACGGGGCCTTCGGCCAACGGCTCATCCGGCTGTACCTGATGCTGCCCGACCGGACACCGGGGGCGTTCCTCCGGGAGGTCTCGCACAGCCCGGCCGAGAACGAGATCCTGCTCGGCGCCGGACTGCGCTGGCGGCCGGTCCGGATCATCCCCCCGGACCACCCC
>NZ_JBIVVI010000536.1:0-5891 GCF_044757675.1 Kitasatospora sp. NPDC091257 | reverse complement strand
GCCCGCAGGCCCCCGGGGCCGTCGCCGTCCGTCAGTACTTGCGGACGGTGGCGGCCTCGGCCAGGGCCAGCAGCACCGTACGGGCCCGGTCGTCGGCGAGCGGAGCGGCCTCCAGCGCGGCCAGCGACTGCCGCATCAGCTCCTCGATCCGGTGCTCCACCAGCTCGGGCGCGCCGCTGCGGGCGACCAGCGCGCGCAGCTCGGCGACCTCCGGGGCCGCCAGGTCCGGCGCGCCGAGCCGCTCGTCCAGGTGCCGGGCGTCGGCGGCCGGCAGGCCCCGCATCGCGTGCGCGACCAGCAGGGTGCGCTTGCCCTCGCGCAGGTCGTCCCCGGCCGGCTTGCCGGTGACGGCCGGGTCCCCGAAGACGCCGAGCAGGTCGTCGCGCAGCTGGAAGGCCTCGCCCAGCGGCAACCCGAACGCCCCGTAGGCCTCGACCAGTTCCGGCCCGGCACCGGCCAGCAGCGCACCCACCTGCAGCGGCCGCTCGATGGTGTACTTCGCGGACTTGTAGTGCAGCACCGTCCGCGCCCGGTCCAGCGCGCCCTCGTCGGTCGAGTCGCCGGCCACCGGCTCCAGGACGTCCAGGTACTGGCCGAGCATGACCTCGGTGCGCATCAGGTCGAACACCGGCTTGGCGGCGAGGACGGCGGCCGGCTCCAGGCCGGAGCGCAGGAACAGCTCGTCGCACCAGATCAGCAGCAGGTCGCCGAGCAGCACCGCGGCCGAGGTGCCGTACTGCTCGCGGTCGCCGCGCCAGCCGCTGTCCCGGTGCAGCGCCTCGAAGCGGCGGTGGACCGAGGGCAGGCCGCGGCGGGTGTCGCTGCGGTCCATCAGGTCGTCGTGCACCAGGGCGCTCGCCTGGAGCAGCTCCAGGGCGGCGGCGGCGTTGGCGATCGCCTCACCGGTGGCGCCCCCGGCCGGGCCGCCGGCGCCGCGCCAGCCCCAGTAGCAGAAGGCCGGGCGCAGGCGCTTGCCGCCGTCCAGCAGGAAGTCGCGCAGCGCGTCGGCGGCGGGGGCCAGCCGGGGCGAGATCTTGTCGAGCAGCACGGACTGGCCGTCCATGAACGCGGCGAGCGCCGCGTTCACGCGGGTGCGGACGTCCTCCACGTCAATGGGGTTGGCCGCACTGGGGTTGGCCGGCCGGGTGCTGGACGAGGTCACGATGGGGCTCCGCTGGTTCTCTGGGGTGCAGCAAGCGTAACGGTGCGGCTGGGAACGGGTGTGCGAGCGGCCCCGCGGGGGCTCGGAGGAGGCGCCGCGGGACGGGGCCGGGGCGAACCGGAACGTCTTCCATCTCTTGTCTCAATAGGTGGAATACGGTTGTCCGGCCCCTTCGAACGCCGGATAGCCTGCCAGCATGGCACTCGGTATCGCTTCCACGAGAACGGATCGCGCACTGACGGTGCGCGACCTCCTGGCGGCCGGAAAGCGCTCCTTCTCCTTCGAATTCATGCCGCCGCGCACCGAGGTCGGCGAGCAGAAACTCTGGGACGCCATCCGTCGGCTCGAACCGCTCGACCCGAACTTCGTCTGTATGACCTACGGCGCCGGCGGCTCCTCGCGCGAGCGCACCGTCAACATGGTCGGCCGGATCGCCACCGAGACCACCCTGACCCCGGTCGCCCACCTCACCGCGGTGGACCACTCGATCGCGGAGCTGCGCAACATCATCGGCCAGTACGCCGACCAGGGCGTGCGGAACGTCCTGGCGGTCCGGGGCGACCCGCCCGGCGACCCGATGGGCGAGTGGGTCAGCCACCCCGAGGGCGTCACCTACGCGTACGAGCTGGTGGAGCTGATCAAGGGCATCGGCGACTTCTGCGTCGGTGTCGCGGCCTCGCCGAACATGCACCCGCGCTCGACCGACTGGGACGAGGACATCCGGCACTTCGTGGCGAAGATCCGCTCCGGGGCCGACTACGCGATCACCCAGATGTTCTTCGAGGTGGACGACTACCTGCGGCTGCGCGACCGGGTCACGGCCGCCGGCTGCGAGACGCCGATCATCCCGGAGATCATGCCGGTCACCAACGCCAAGCAGCTGGAGCGCTTCCCCCAGCTCAGCGGCTCGGCCTTCCCCGCCGACCTGGAGGCCCGCCTGCGGGCGGCCATCGACGACCCGGCGGCGCTGCGGGCCATCGGCATGGAGCACGCCACGGCGATGGCCGAGCGCCTCCTCACCGAGGGCGCGCCCGGTCTGCACTTCATCACGCTGAACCACTCGACGGCGACGCTGGAGATCTACCAGAACCTGGGGCTGCACCAGCGCTGACCGGCGGGCCGGGCCCGCGCCCGCGCAGCGCCGACGCCGGGTGTTCACGAGCCCGTCACCGCACCGACGTTGACGGGCCCGGTCGTGTGCGGCCGTCGTCCGGGGCGGCGGGAACGCGATGCGGTACCCCGGCCGTTGAACCGGTACAGTCGCCGCACACGCGCGGCGCACGAGCGCGGGTACGCGACTGGAGGTAGCGGGCGGATGGGCATCGGATACCTGCTGCTGTACACCGCGTTGGCGGTGGTGGCGCTCTGGTTGGCCGCCGAGGTGCTGCTGCAGAACCGGGCGCCGCTGCACTGGCGGGCCCTGGCCCTGGCCGGCTTCCTGGGCGTGGCCGCCGGGATGGTCCTCGGCTCGGTCGTGGTGATCGGGGCCGGCGCCGCGCTGTTCGCGGTCGGCCAGACCTTCGTCACCCTCGCGGTCAAGCGCGGCCACCAGGCCGGCTGGTCCCTGCGGAAGGCCGACGGCAGCCTGCCCGGCCCGCTCGCCAAGGTGCCGCTGCTGGGCGCCCTGACCGGCGGCGCCGCCGCGGTGGCGGCCGTCGCCGTCGCCAGGAAGCGGGTCGGCGAGGTCAGCGCCGTCGAGGAGACCCGGGCCTCCGCGCCGGTCCCCGTCGAGGTGCCCGACGAGGTGCCCGAGGTCGAGCAGACCGCCGCCTTCGAGATGCAGGAACTCGCCCAGGACGGCGTCTACGCCCCCGGGTACTACGAGCAGCAGCAGCCGCAGGTCCAGCAGCAGCACCAGGACCCGTACGCCGCCGCCTACCAGTCCGGCTACGACCAGCAGCAGTGGCAGACCCAGCAGCAGCCCGCCTACGCCTACGACCAGCAGCAGTCCTACGGCGGCTACCCCCAGCAGCAGGACCCGTACGGCGGCTACCCGCAGCAGCAGGACCAGCAGCAGGACCCGTACGCGGGCTACCAGCAGCCGCAGCACCAGCAGACCTGGGACCCGAACGCCCAGCCCCAGCAGCAGTGGCAGCCGCAGCCCGACCCGCAGGCCCAGGGCATCCCGCAGCAGCCGGCGTACGACCAGAACTACGGCTACCAGCAGCAGAACACCTGGCACCAGGGCTGACCCGGCAGGGGCCCGGCAGTCGAGGCCGACCGGGCCGGGCCGCCGGGCCCTACGCCGGGCCGATCAGCCCGGCGGTGATGCAGGCCGACATGCCGACACGGGCGAGGCCGCCGCCGGGGTGGGCGTTGCCACCGACCAGGTAGAGGCCCGGGACGGGCGAATCGTTGGCGGCGTGCAGCCCCGCGTACGAACCCGCGAGCACCGGGCGGGCGACCGAGCCGAACAGCGCGCCGGTCTCCCGGCGGGTGTCCTCCGGGGTGCGCACGACCCGCCACAGCACCCGCTCGCGCAGTCCCAGGCCGGCCGCGTCGACGTGGGCGAGCAACTGGTCGGCGTAGCGGTCGGCGACACCGGGGGCGGTCCAGTCGACGTCCTCCTCCTGGGCCGGGACGGTCGCGGTCAGCACCACGGCCTCGTGGGCGTCGTCGGGGCGCAGCGCCGGGTCGTCCGGGCGGAGCACCTGCACGGTGGGACGCTCGCACAGCGGCGCGGACAGGGTGAGGGCGTTCTCCTCGGCGGCCGGGTCCACCGCGTGGACCACCGTCCGGTGCGCGGTGCCCTCGGGCCGGGGCCCGCGCAGGGCGAGCAGCACGCTGAACCGGCCGGGCACCTCGAACGGCTCCCAGTCCTCGGCCGGCACCCCCGGCCACTCGGCGATGCCGTGGCGGAACAGCGCGCGGGTGTCCATCGCGGAGATCACCAGGTCCGCGTCGATCCGGCCGTCCGCCGTCCCGACCCCGCACGCCCGGCCGTTCTCCACGACCACCCGGGTGACCGGGGTGTCGAAGCGGAACTCGACCCCGCGCAGCTCGCAGCGCCGGTACACGGCGTCCGCGAGCGCGCGCAGGCCGCCCCGGACGTACCAGACGCCGAAGGACTGCTCCATGTACGGCAGCACGGCGGCCCCCGCCGGGGCCTGCCCGGGCAGGAGGCCGTACCGCAGCGCGGGCTCGCCCAGCAGGGCGGTCAGGCCGGGGTGGCCGCCGAGCTGCCGCCGCGCCACGTCGGCGAGGCTCCACGGCTGCGGGCGGCGCAGCCGGGCCAGGCCGGTGCGCGGCGGCACGGGGTACGGGTCGGTGTCCACCCGGGCCCGGCCGGCCGGGGACAGGACACCGAGGTCGGCCGGGAGCGCCTCCTCCAGCAGCGGTCGGCGGGTGGCCTCCCAGACCGTCCGGCCGTGGTTCATCACCTCGCTCCAGCGGGCGCCGGAGCCGGCGCCGAAGGCGGCGTCCAGGGCCTGGCTGACACCGCCGCGGGAGGCGTTGGGCAGGGTGACGGCGGTGCCGTCGGGGAACAGGTGCCGGCTCTCCGGGTCGACCGGGGCCAGCTCGACCAGCTGCTCCAGCGGCTCCTTGCCGGTCTTCAGCGCGAGGTCGCGGTAGACGGCCGGGAGGGAGAGCAGGCCGGGGCCGGTGTCGAAGGCGAAGCCGTCGCGCTCGTACCGCCCGACCATGCCCCCGTACGTGCCGCCCGCCTCGCAGACCGTCACCCGGTGGCCGAGGGTCGCCAGCCGGGAGGCCGCCGCGAGCCCGCTCATTCCTGCGCCGATGACGACGATCTTTGCCATGGCCCCGATCCTAGGACGAGGTTTACGCCGTGCCCGCAGCGCCCGCCGCCCGGGCGGCCCTGCGCTCGCGGCGGCGGGCCCGGAAGGCGCGGACCTTCGTGATCGCGAGCCGGACCAGCAGCAGGCCGGCGACCAGGACCGCGGCGGCGACCGAGGCGGCCAGCCAGGGGTGGAAGATCGCCAGCGTGACCAGGCCGGCCACCGAGAGGTCCTCGGCCATGCTGACCACGATGTTGCTGACCGGTTCCGGGGAGGTGTTGACGGCCATCCGCAGCGAGGACTTCACCAGGTGGCTGACCAGCGCCGAGGTGCCGCCCATCGCGCCGGCCGCGACCTCGCTGAGTGAACCGGGGTCGTTGCTCGCGATCAGCACGCCGACGGTGGCACCGGCGATCGGCCGGATCACCGTGTGCACGACGTCCCAGACGCTGTCCACGTACGGGATCTTGTCGGCCACCGCCTCCAGCGCGAACAGCACGCCCGCCACCACCAGCACGTCCGTGCGCTCCAGCGCCTGCGGCACCGAGTCCGCGTCACCGAACCTGCCCAGCAGGCCGAGCAGCAGCACCACCGCGTAGGCGTTGATGCCGCTGGCCAGCCCGCTGGTGAAGATCAGCGGCAGGACCGTCATCGCGTCCCCCTCCTCGTCATCGCGTCCGCTCCTCGTCCGGCGGGGCCGGTTCCGCCCGGCCCCGCCGTACCGTACCGGCACCCGGGACGCCGTGGACGCATGTCGCGGTTCCGGCGGACGGCGGGCCGGGACGGACTGAGTACGGATACTCAGATTCGCGGTTGAGTACGTCAGCGGATGGCCGACGACCTGCGCGGACGGGAGAGTGGTGGCACCCGGGAGGGCGGCGCGTCGGGCGCCCGGCCCGCCCGGGCGGCGGATCCGTCCGTCTCCCGGCCGCGCAGGCCGGGGGAGGCGGCGGACGGACCGCCACGGGGCTGGTCGTGGTCCCCGCACCGCC
>NZ_JBIVVI010000535.1:0-5893 GCF_044757675.1 Kitasatospora sp. NPDC091257 | reverse complement strand
CCTGTCCGACGTGGTGCGCTGGATGTCCGCCGGACCGGCCGAACTGGTCGGCCTCACTGTGCGCCCCGGTCGTCCGGTAGTGCGTCGGGCAGGAGCGCCGTCTCCCCGGCCTTCGCCTCGCCGGTGTCGCCGCCCCACCGGGAGAGGGCGGCGGACGGAGGTCAGGGGCAGGACGCCCGGGAGGCCGCGGCCCAGGGCCGCACCGCGCTCGAGGAACTCTGGCGCTCCTACAAGGAGAGCGGGGACCAGCGGCTGCGGGAGCAGCTGATCCTGCACTACTCACCGCTCGTCAAGTACGTGGCGGGGCGGGTCGGGGTCGGTCTGCCCTCCAACGTGGAACAGGCGGACTTCGTCTCCTCGGGGGTCTTCGGGCTGATCGACGCGATCGAGAAGTTCGACATCGGCCGCGCCATCAAGTTCGAGACCTATGCGATCAGCCGCATCCGCGGCGCGATCATCGACGAACTGCGTGCCCTGGACTGGATCCCGCGCTCGGTACGGCAGAAGGCGAAGGCGGTCGAGCGGACGTACGCGACGCTGGAGGCCCGGCTGCGCCGGACGCCGCACGAGCCGGAGGTCGCGGCCGAGATGGGCATCGCGATCGAGGACCTGCACGCCATCTTCAGCCAGCTGTCGCTGGCCAACGTGGTGGCGCTGGACGAACTGCTGCACCCGGTGGGGGAGGGCGGCGACCGGCTGAGCCTGATGGACACCCTGGAGGACCACGGCGCGGACAACCCGGTCGAGGTGGCCGAGGACCGCGAACTGCGCAGGCTGCTGGCCCAGGCGGTCAACACCCTCCCCGAGCGGGAGAAGACGGTGGTGACGCTCTACTACTACGAGGGCCTCACCCTCGCCGAGATCGGACAGGTGCTGGGGGTGACGGAGAGCCGGGTGAGCCAGATCCACACCAAGTCCGTCCTCCAGCTGCGCGCCAAACTGTCGGACATCCGATAGGGCGTCGGCACCCGGGCGTCGACACCTGGCCGCCGGAAGCCGCGCGTGGGGCCCGGGCATCTTTCCGATGCGCGGCGCCGTACCGGCCGGAGGTATGGCTCCGTAGAGTGGGAGCGTGCCGAAGATCCGAGCGGCCACGGTGGCCGAGCATCGCCAGCTCCAGCGCGCAGCGCTTCTCGATGCTGCCCGCATCCTGCTCACCGAGGGTGGCATGGAGGCCCTGACCTTCCCCGCACTCGCGACGCGCACCGGGCTGGCGCGCTCCTCGGTCTACGAGTACTTCCGCTCCCGCGCCGCCGTGGTCGAGGCGCTCTGCGAGGTGGACCTCCCGCTCTGGGCAGCCGAGATCGAGGCCGGTATGGAGAGCTGCGACACCGCCGTCGAGCGGATCGAGGCCTACGTCCGCGGCCAGCTGGCGCTGGCCGCCGACCCCCGGCACCGGGCGGTGGTGGCGATCTCGGCACTGGAGCTCGACGAGGCCGCGCGCGAGCGGATCAGGGCCGCGCACGGCAGGCTGGCCGGTCTGGTCGGCCGGACACTGGAGGACCTCGGCCACGCGCAGCCCCGGCTCGCCGCGGCCCTGGTCCAGGGCGTCGTGGAGGCGGCAACCCGCAGGGCCGAGCAGGCCACGGCCGGAGGCCGCACCGGCTGTGCGACCGAGAGCCCCGAGGAGATCGCCGACGCCGCCGTCGCGATGGTGCTGCACGGACTCGTCCACCCCGGAACCTGAACCTGAACCTGGCCCGGTCCCGGGCCTGACCTCGGCCCCGGTCCTACCCGTCCGTGCCTCTCAACGGCAGCAGTCGCGCCGTGCCCGCGCCGAACAGGGCCAGCGGGTCCAGGTAGCGGCTTCCGCGCAGCAGCCCCCAGTGCAGGCAGTCCCGCCCGGCGCAGTGGCGCCCGTCCGGAGCGAGCAGCCCGATCGGCTGTCCGGCGGCCACCGGGGTGCCGGCCGCGGTGGCGGTGTTGGTGATCGTGCCGGCGGTGACGTCGGCCTGGGTGACGGTGTAGGTGGCCGAGCAGGTGAAACTCGTGCCGACGGGCAGGATGGCCGACGGGCAGGTGATCACGGGCGGGGTGCCCGTGCCGGAGAACGAGGTGTCGGTGACGCTGATGTCCGTCAGGTCGACGTTCCCGGTGTTGGTCACCGTGAAGTAGTAGATGAGGGTCTCGCCGACGGCGATGGTGGTCATCAGGGTGTTGCGCCGGCTGTTGCCGCCGCTGCTGCCCCCGCCGGCGGTGACGGCGATCTTGTCGAGGACCAGGCCGGCCTGGTTCTGCGGCGAGGTCACCGTCGCTGTGGCGGGCCCTGAGGTGACCGGGGGGCCGGTCGGCGGGGTGCCGGTCGCGGTGGCGGTGTTGGTGATCGACCCGGCGGTGACGTCGGCCTGCGTCACCGTGTACGAGCCGGTGCAGGTCATCGACATGCCCGGCGGCAGCGTGGTCGCCGGGCAGGAGATCACGGGCGGGGTGCCCGTGCCGGAGAAGGAGGTGTCCGACACCGACACCCCCGTCAGCGTGACGTTCCCGGTGTTCGTCACGTCGTACGTGTAGGCGATCGTCTCGCCGACCGTCAGGGTGGTGACGGAGGTCGAGCGCCGGCTGTTCCCGCCGCCGTTGTTGCCCCCGCCGTTGTTCCCGCCACCGTTGTTCCCACCACCGTTGCCTCCGGACGGTGTCCCGGCCTTCTGCAGGGAGATCGCGGCGCTCTGGACGGCGGCCAGGGTGGCGGTGGCGCCGGGCGCGGTGACCGTGGATCCGGTGGACGTCCGACCGGTGGCGGTGCCGATGCTCGTGACGCCGCCCGCGTCGATGTCCGCCTGGGTCACGGTGTACGGGGCGGTGCAGGTCATCGCGGAGCCGGGGGCGAGGTCGGTCCCCTGGCAGGAGACCACCAGCGGGCCCGCGGTGCCGCTGAAGGACGTGGTGGCGACCGTGACTCCGGTGAGCGGCTCGTCACCGTTGTTCGTGACCGCGAAGGAGAAGGTCGCGTTCTCGCCGACCGTGTTGACGGTCGTCGGGGAGACCGACTGGGAGAGCGACAGCGAGGGTGACTGCGCCGAGGCCTTCCCGGCCACGGGGAAGCCGGTGACGGACACGGTCGCCACGGCCGCCGCGGTCGTCAACGCCATCAGGGTCCGGCGGAGGACCCGCCGGGCCCTCGGCGCCCCCGAAGGCGGTCCGGACTCCCCCGAGTCGTGCGGCGGCCGGGTTGTGCGGACTCTCATGCGGGTACTCCCAGGTCGACTTGAGCACCGGCGCCCGAACACTGGCGCGGCGGGTGGGAAGGCTTTGACGGTGTGAAACGCGAGCCGCGCATCCGTTCGCCGGAGGCACCCGGGCCGACCCGGTCGAACGTCTACGCACCATGTCGCCGCACGCCTGCCGCCTCGGCAGCGGACATGCAAGGTCGGTTATCGCCCCGGGCGGCGCCGCGCGGCATCGTGAAACGCCCGAAAGGCACCTGTTCGGTTGCCGTGCGTCACCTCTCCGGCCGACGTCCCGCGGGCGGGCCGTGCTCCCGGGGCGCCGGCCCCACCCGGTTCGGACCGCGGGGACCGTCCGGTTCTGGTCCGATCGGGGTGGGACTCCTGCATCGGTGGTAGATCGGGCCTGCAACCGGGTGACCGCGCGGGCGGGGCTGCCCCGTGACGTCCGGGCCGACCGGCTACCCCTTCCGCCATGACCAACACCAGCAAGTACCTGCTCGCCGGCGGCCTCACGGTCGCGCTGGCCGTCCTCTCCACGGGCCCCGCGGCCGCGGGCCACGACGAGGGGGCCGGACACGGCGAGTCCGGATACACCCTGCCCTCGGGCGCGTGCGTCAACGCGGACGGTGACGCCGATGCCGACGGCATCGCCGCGGGATCGCCGGGCGTGCTGTCCGGCAACCTGATCCAGATCCCCGTCAACCTCCAGGCCAACGTCTGCGGCAACTCCATCGACATCGTCGGCCTGCTCAACCCGGCGGGCGGCGGGGGCGGCGGGGGCAACAACGGCGGGGGCAACAACGGCGGCGGTAGCAGCGGGGGCAACAGCTAGGAGCGCGCCGACGTCGATCGGGGCGAGGCCACAGCCGACGGGCTGTGGCCTCGCCCCGTGTCGCGGTCCGAGCCGCGCGGCGGGTCAGTCGCCGAGGACGGCGATCCGGCCGGTGCTGTGCCCGGCGGCGACGAGCCGGACGGCGTCCGGGGCGGCGGCCAGCGGCACCCGGGCGCTCACCAGGGGGCGGACGGCGCCCTGCTCGGCGAGCCTGCCGAGCTCGTCGTGGGCGGTGCGGACGGCGCGCGGGTCGTGGGTGTTGTAGAGGCCCCAGTGCAGGCCCAGGATCGAGTAGTTCTTCACCAGGGCGTGGTTGAGCGCCGGGGCGGGGATCTGCCCGGCGGCGAAGCCGACGACCACGATCCGGCCCTCGAAGGCGATGCACCGGGTGGAGCCGGCGTAGGCCTCGCCGCCGACCGGGTCGAAGACCACGTCCGCGCCGCGTCCGCCGGTGGCCTCCTTGACGGCGGCGACGAAGTCCCGCTCCCGGCGGTCCACCACCAGGTCCGCGCCGAGCGCCCGCGCCGCCTCGGCCTTCGACGGCCCGCCGACCACGGCGATCACCCGTGCCCCGGCGGCCCGGCCGAGCTGGACCGCCGCGCTGCCGACGCCGCCGGCGGCCGCGTGCACCAGCAGGGTCTCGCCGGCCCGCAGCCGGGCCCGGCGGTGCAGCGCGAACCAGGCGGTCTGGTAGCCGATGTGCAGGGCGGCGGCCTCGGCGTCGTCCAGCACCTCGGGCGCCGGGAACGCGGCGGCGGCGTCCAGCAGCGCGTACTCGGCGAAGGCGCCGTGCGGCAGCACCGGGTTGCCGATCAGCCGCTCGCCCCGCCGGGCGCCGTCCACCACCTCGCCGCACAGTTCCACGCCGGGCGTGAACGGCAGCGGCGGGCGGACCTGGTACTGCCCGCGCACCATCAGCGCGTCCGGGAAGTTGACGGCCGCCGCCCGTACCCGCACCAGCAGCTGCCCCGGGCCGGGTACCGGCCGCGCGACGTCCTCGACCAGCCGCATCACCTCGGCGGGCTCGCCGAGCTCGTCAACCTGCCACGCCCTCACAGCAGTTCACTCCTCTCCAGCCCCTGCTGGAGCCGGTTCATCCCGGTGAGCCAGCGGTCCGGCGCGGTGGCCCGGGCGCGGCAGTAGTCGGCGACCTCGGGGTGCGGCAGGAGCAGGAAGCGCTCCGCGCGCATCCCGTCCAGGGCCGCCCCGGCGACGTCCGCCGGGTCGAGCGCGGTCGGGGCCAGCAGCGCCTCGCCGACCGCGCCGGTGGAGGCGAGCAGGTCGGTGCGCACGCCCTGCGGGCAGAGCGCGTGCACCCGCAGGCCCCGGTGGCGGTAGGTCGCGGAGAGCCACTCGGCGAAGGCCAGCGCGCCGTGCTTGGTCACCGAGTACGGGGCCGAGCCCAGCATGGTGAGCAGCCCGGCGGCGGAGACGGTGGCCAGGAACCGGCCCTCGCCGCGCTCCAGCCAGCGGGGGAGCAGCAGTTCGGCGGCCCGGACGTGGGCCATGACGTTGACCTCCCAGGCGCTCGTCCAGGCCGCGGCGGGCGCGTCCGCGCCGCCCACCGGGGCGACGCCCGCGTTGGCGCACCACACGTCGATCTCGCCGAGTTCGGCGCGGGCCCGGCCGACCAGGTCGGCGATCCCCTCGGCGGAGGCGGCGTCCCCGGGCAGTGCGGTGCCCGCGCACTCCTTCGCGACGGCGTGGGCGGCCCCGGCGTCCAGGTCGTTGACCGCCACCCGGGCACCGGCCGCGGCGAAGGCCCGGGCCAGCGCGGCGCCGATGCCCCGGCCGCCGCCGGTCACCACCACGCCCCGGCCGTCGAACGCCCGGCTGTCGGACGTCCCGCTGTCGGCCGTCGGGTCGTCGACGTCCCCGGGGGTCACATTCCACC
>NZ_JBIVVI010000534.1:0-5902 GCF_044757675.1 Kitasatospora sp. NPDC091257 | reverse complement strand
GGCGGGCGGCGGCCTGGGGGTGTTCCGGGTGTGGGGGAGCGCGGTGCGGGGGAGCGCGGTGCTGAGCATCAAACTGGACTAGACCAGCTGTGCACGTCAAGCACTTCCCGGCCCCGGACGCCTCACCGGGGGCAGGTTTTAGGAACGGTTAAGACGGCGACGGGGCGGGCTTCGAAAGGGACTTGACCTGGAGTGCACTCCAAGGTGAAAGCTGAGGGCAACGAACGCACCACCACGCGAACCACTGCTGCGGCCACCGTCACGGAAGCCGCGAAACCCACGATGGGAGCACCCTCATGCGCAACGCCCCGTTCGGTACCGGCGGCCCCGAGATCGGCGTCATCGGCCTCGGCTGCATGGGCATGACCTGGGCCTACGACATGGGGAGCCGGGACGACGAGAACTCCGTCCGGGTGATCCGGCAGGCGCTGGACCTCGGCGTCGGCCTGATCGACACCGCCGACATGTACGGCCCGTACACCAACGAGGAGGTGGTCGGCGCCGCGCTGGCCGGGCCGTACCGGGAGCGCGCCTTCCTGGCCACCAAGGTGGGCATCGTGCCGGGCGGTGCGGGCCAGCAGGAGCGCAACGGCCGGCCCGAGCACGTGCGCCGCTCGATCGACGAGAGCCTGCGCCGGCTGGGCACCGACCACGTCGACCTCTACCAGCTGCACCGGGTCGACCCGGACGTCCCGATCGAGGAGACCTGGGGCGCGTTCGCCGAGGCCGTCGCGGCCGGCAAGGCCCGGAGCATCGGGCTCTCCGAGCCGACGGTCGAGGAGATCAAGCGGGCGCAGTCCGTGCACCCGGTGGCCTCGGTGCAGTCCGAACTGTCGCTGTGGACCCGGGACGTGCTGGCCGAGGTGCTGCCGTACACCGAGGAGCAGGGCATCGCCTTCCTGCCGTTCTCGCCGCTCGGCCGGGGCTTCCTGACCGGCGGCATCACCTCCTTCGACGAACTGTCCGCCGACGACTTCCGCCGCCGGCTGCCGCGCTTCCAGCAGGACGCGCTGAAGGCCAACCTGGCGCTGGTCGAGAAGGTCCGGGCGGTCGCCGGACGGACCGGTGCCAGTCCCGCGCAGGTGGCGCTGGCCTGGGTGCTGGCGCAGGGCCGGTACGTCTTCCCGATCCCGGGCACCCGGACGCCGCGCTACCTGGTGGACAACGTGGGCGCGGCCGGGATCGAGCTCTCGGCGGCGGACCTGGCCGAGCTGGACGCGCTCCCGGCCGCGACCGGCGAGCGTTACTGAGGCGGCGCAGCGAGCGCGGGCGGTGCCGCGCCGGGGGTCGGTGGCCCGCCGGGAGCCGGTGCCGCGCCGGGAGCCGGTGCCGCGCCGGGAGCCGGTGCCGCGCCGGGAGTCAGCGCTCCATCACCCACACCAGCTGCCGTCCGGTCTCGCCCGGAGCCCGGACGGCGGTCTCGGCGACCCGGTCCAGCCGGTAGCCGAGCTTGCGCGGGACGGCCGCGCTGGCGCCGTTCGCCCGGTCGCAGCGGATCTCCACCCGGGTGATCCCGGGCAGTGCCAGCGCGGCCTCGGTCAGTGCCCCGGCCGCGGCGGTGGCGATGCCGCGGCCGACGTGCCCGGTGGCGACCCAGTAGCCGATCTCCAGCGCGCCCGGCCCGATCCGCCCGTGCAGGCCGAAGGCGCCGATCACGCCGCCGGGTTCGGCGTCCAGGCCGGCCAGGTACATGAAGTCGGTGCCGGCCTCCCAGGCGGCCGCGCCGGCCCTGGTCAGCTCGGCGGTCCGGGCCCGGGAGGGGGCCTCGGCCGCCCACTCCATCCAGGGCCGCAGGTGGTCCAGGTTGGCGCGGACGGCCCGGTTCAGCGCGGCCGCGTGGGTGCTGCGGCGGCGCCGCAGCCAGAGGCCGCCGGGCAGCCGCAGCCGTTCCGGCGGCCGCCCGGTGGTCACCGCCGCCACCGGCGGGGCGAGGCCGCAGGACCGCGACTGTGCTTGGCTCATGACGGCGATTATGTCCTTGGCCGGGACCTGTCACCATCCGGTGTCCCCCCGGTGGCGGGCGCGCCCGCCCGCGCCCCGGCGCGTCAGAGCCGGACCATCACCTCGTCGAGCTCCTTGCGCCGCAGGTCCGGCACGCGCGCCCCCTCGGCCGGGTAGCCGACCGGGATCACGTACGCCGCGCGCTCCTCCGCCGGGCGGTCGCACACCTCGTTGAGGAACTTCATCGGACTCGGGGTGTGGGTCAGCGTGGCCAGCCCGGCCTGGTGCAGCGTGGCCAGCAGCAGCCCGACGGCGATCCCCACCGACTCCTTGGTGTAGTACGGGCGCGGCGAGTCGGGGCCCTTGTGCACCTCGAACACCACGATCACGGCCGGCGCGTCCTCCAGGAACGGCTTGCGCCAGTCGGTGCCGATCGGAGCGAGGGCGGCCAGCCACTCCTCCGACGCCCGGTGGCCGTAGAACTCGCGCTCCTCGGTCTCGGCCGCCTCGCGCAGCCGCCGCTTGCGCTCCGGGTCGGTGATCACCACGAACCGCCAGGGCTGGACGTGCGCGCCGCTGGGCGCGGTGCCGGCCGTCCGGATCGCCCACTCGACGACCCCGTCCGGGAGCGGGCGGGTGGAGTAGTCGCGGACGGTCCGGCGCCGGGCCATCACGTTGTGGAAGGACCTGCTGCGGGCCTCGGCCTCGTGGGCGGGCACCGTCATGGGGGCGAGCGGGACGGTCGGGTGGGACGTCCCCGCCACGGCGCTGTCTGTGCTGTCAACCATGGCGGACAGCACAGCACATGACGGCCCCTCCGGGAAGAGGTACAGACCGATAGGTACAGACCGATAGGTACAGACCGGGAGGTAGAGACCAATCGCCGGGTCGGTGCCGGCTCAGAGCTCGTGCACCCGCCCGTCCCGGACCTCGATCCGGCGGTTCACCGACACCGTGTCCAGCATCCGCCGGTCGTGGGTGACCAGCAGCAGGGTGCCGGTGTACGAGCCGAGCGCGGACTCCAGCTGCTCGATCGCCGGCAGGTCCAGGTGGTTGGTGGGCTCGTCCAGCACCAGCAGGTTGACCCCACGGGCCTGTAGCAGCGCCAGCGCGGCCCGGGTGCGCTCGCCGGGGGAGAGGGTGGCGGCCTGACGCAGCACGTGCACCGCCTTGAGGCCGAACTTGGCCAGCAGCGTGCGCACGTCCTCCGGCGCGAGCTCCGGCACGGCGGCCGCGAAGGCCTCCAGCAGCGGCTCACCGCCCAGGAACAGGCCGCGCGCCTGGTCCACCTCGCCGACCACCACGCCGGAGCCCAGCGAGGCGCTCCCGCCGTCCAGCTCCAGCCGGCCGAGCAGGGCGGCCAGCAGGGTGGACTTGCCCGCGCCGTTGGCGCCGGTGATGGCGACCCGGTCGGCCCAGTCGATCTGCAGGTCCACCGGGCCGAAGGCGAAGTCCCCGCGTCGCACGCTCGCCCCGCGCAGGGTGGCGACCACCGAGCCGGAGCGCGGCGCGGTGGCGATCTCCATCCGCAGCTCCCACTCCTTGCGGGGCTCGTCGACCACGTCCAGCCGCTCGATCATCCGCTGGGTCTGCCGGGCCTTGGCGGCCTGCTTCTCGGTGGACTCGGTGCGCATCGCGCGCCCGATCTTGTCGTTGTCGGAGGACTTGCGGCGGGCGTTGCGCACGCCGTTCTCCATCCAGCCGCGCTGCATCCGCGCCCGGGCCTCCAGCCCGGCCTTGGTGTCGGCGTACTCGTCGTACTCCTCGCGGGCGTGCCGACGGGCCACCGCCCGCTCCTCCAGGTACGCCTCGTAGCCGCCGCCGTACAGGTTGACCTGCTGCTGGTGCAGGTCCAGCTCCAGCACCTTGGTCACGGTGCGGGCCAGGAACTCGCGGTCGTGGCTGATCAGCACGGTGCCCGTGCGCAGGCCCTTGACGAAGGCCTCCAGGCGCTCCAGACCGTCCAGGTCGAGGTCGTTGGTGGGCTCGTCGAGCAGGAAGACGTCGTAGCGGGAGAGCAGCAGCGAGGCGAGGCCGGCCCGGGCGGCCTGGCCGCCGGACAGGGCGGTCATCGGCAGGTCCAGCGAGACCTTCAGCCCGAGCGAGTCGGCGACCTCCTCGGCGCGCTCCTCCAGGTCGGCGCCGCCGAGGTCCAGCCAGCGCTCCAGGCCGACGGCGTACGCGTCGTCGGCGCCCGCCCGGCCCTCGACCAGGCCCTCGGTGGCCTCGTCCAGCGCGGCCTGCGCGGCCGCCACCCCGGTGCGGCGGGCCAGGAAGTCGCGCACCGACTCGCCCTCGCGCCGCTCCGGCTCCTGCGGCAGGTGGCCGACGTTGGCGCTCGCCGGGCTCAGCCGCAGCGAGCCGCCCTCGGGGGCGTCCAGGCCGGCCAGCAGCCGCAGCAGGGTCGACTTGCCGGCACCGTTCACGCCGACCAGGCCGATCACGTCGCCGGGGGCGACGACCAGGTCCAGGCCGGAGAAGAGGGTGCGTTCGCCGTGGCCGGCGCTGAGGTCCTTGACTACGAGTGTCGCGCTCATGATGGGGCCGATTGTAGGAGGAGCGGCCCGTGCGACGGAAAAAGCGGGGGCCGCGGCAGTCCTGCCGCGGCCCCTGATCACCCGGCCCTGATCACCGGGCCTTGATCACTTGGCCTTCTTCGAGAAGTACTCGAACATGTGCTGGGCCACGTCCTCCAGGTACGGACCGGCCTCGTAGGTGTTCGCGCCGTTGCCGATGGAGGTGTCGCTGACCAGCGCCGGCTTGCCGTCCTTGGTCGCGTACCAGCCGCCGCCGCTGCTGCCGCCGGTCATGTTGCAGCCGATCAGCAGCATCGCCGGGCGGCTCGGGTCGCCGGTCTTCTTGGACGGCTTGCCGCCGTCGCAGTGCTCCAGCTCCACGCCGTCGAAGGGCTTGCCCTCGGGGAAGCCGTAGTTGCTGACGGCGCCGACCTGGTCACGCGGGGCGTTGAACCAGAGCGGGACGGAACCGCCGACGGTCTCCTCCAGCGACTTGCCGCCCGGGTTGGGGTTGGAGACCTTGATGATGCCGAAGTCGTACTGGCTCCACGGGCCGCCCTTCTCCGGGTCGGCCTCGCCGGCCCACTGCGGCGAGACCATGCCGGAGGTGGCGGTCCACTCGCCGTACGGCTCGGCGTCCTCCAGCTTGGCCTGCTTGTTGCCGTTGCTCAGCACGCCGTTGCTGTTGAAGGCCGGGGCGAAGGTGATGTCGGTGTAGTACTTGTTGCCCTTGCCGCCGTGCAGGCAGTGGCTGGCGGTCCACACCAGGTTGCTCTTGCCCGGGTTGGCCGGGTCGGAGACGACGGTGCCGGAGCACACGTAGTCCTCGTTGCCGTCCTTGAAGAAGATCTTGCCGTTGACGTGCATGTTCTTCGGGAACGGGTGCGCCACGGGCTTGGCCGGGACCACAGCGGGCAGCTGGTCCGCGCCGCCGCCCGGCTGGGCCGCGGTGGGCTGGGCGGCGGTGGGCGCGCTGGTGGCCGACGCGGCGCCGGTGGGCTGCGCGGGCGGCTGGGTCGCCTCCGGGGCGGGCTGGGGCAGCGGCTTCGGCTTGGCCTCCAGCAGCTTCTGCAGGGTCCAGTAGCCCTTGACCGCCGGGGTGATCACGTTCGCCTGGGCCCACTTGTCCCAGTCCTCCAGCTTCCAGGTCTTCAGCTCTTCGAGCGTCGGAAGCTTGATCGGCGCCGCGCCCGGGGTGCCGGCGGCGCTGGCCGCGACGCTGGGAGCCGCGGTCACGGCCGGATCGGCGTTGTCGGGGCCGCACGCGGTGGCGACCACCATGGTCAGCGCGGCGACGGAGGCGCCCAGGACGGCACGGCCCGGCCGGGATATCGGTGACATGAGTTCAAATCCCCCTGTTGACTACCGCCATGCGACCCGATCCCCGGGTGCGGCCCGCTTCGGCCGCCGGCATGGCAGGTGAGGAGTCTGCCATGCGGCCGGGG
>NZ_JBIVVI010000533.1:0-5908 GCF_044757675.1 Kitasatospora sp. NPDC091257 | reverse complement strand
GGGTCGCCGCCCCAGTGGCCGGGGCCGGTCTGCTCGTCGGTGACGATCACCACCCGGTCGTGGCCGCGGTAGTGGGTGCGGACGGCGTCGGCGGTGTTGGTGCCGCCGAGGTTGGAGAAACGTGCCAGCACACGCAGTACCGCCTCGCCCCGGCCGACGTCGACCACCTGGCTGGAGGTGCCGAACTCGACCAGGTCCGCCTCGGCGGCCCGGACCTTCAGCGCGGTGCCGAAGATCGCCGCCGAGTCCGCCCGGTTGAGCTCGGTCGGCCCGCCGGAGCGGTCGAACATCGAACCGGAGCGGTCCACCAGGATCAGCGTCCGGCCCGGCAGTTCGGGCACATTGGCCAGCGAGTGACCGAGCGCCGTCTCCAGCGCGTGCCCCCAGCGCAGCGAGGGCACGTTGCGGTGCGCGGCCAGGTAGCGGAACGGGAACTGGCGCGAGCGCCGCACCTCGCCCTTGTCGGAGATCCGCCGGGCCACCTCGGCCGCGACGGCGTCCGAGACCCCGGCCCGGTCGAAGTTGCGCAGGTTCCGGACCAGCGCCATCGGGCCCATCGACGGGATGACCGCCTCCCAGGCGTCCGCGTCCAGCGGCCCCTGCAGCCAGCCCGCCAGCGCCTCCCAGGTCAGCCCGGCGGCGGCCAGCCGCGCGGCGCCGCCCTCGGCGGTCACCGCCGCCCGGCGCTCCTCGACGGGCAGCGCCAGCAGCTCGCGGTTGGCGGTCAGCATCCGGTCGGCGGCCGGCGGGACGGCCTCGTCCGGGCGGTGCCTGCGGTCCAGCGCGTACGCGAACAGGGCACCCTGCCACTCCTTCGCCGGGTCCGGCGAGGGGTGGGTCAGCTCGATCACGTCGCCGAAGCGGTAGCCCTTGCCCGCCGTGTCGTACTTGAGCAGCGAGCGGGCGTCGTACAGGTGCCGGACGGCGTCCGCGACCCCGCGCTTGAGCGGCTTGGGCAGCGCCCGGCCGTAGCGCGAGGTCCAGTAGGCGAGCAGCTCGCCCGGCTCGTCGGCGCGCCGCAGTACCGCCGCGACGGCCTGCCGGGAGTGGCCGTGGGCGCCCGCGTCCAGCCGGGCGCGGGTGAACTCGGCGGCGCCGACCAGGGCGGCGGTGCGCATGTGGGCGCCGTAGCGCAGCCAGCGCAGCAGCCCGACGGTCCACTCCGGCTCGGCGACGGCGAGTTCGCGCACCAGCGCGGTGTAGCGGTCGTCGCGCTCGCCGCCGCGCTCGTGGAAGGTGTCCTGGCCGACCATGTTGGCGATCGCCAGCAGGAAGAGCTCGGACTTGTGGTCCCGGACGAAGCCGGGGCCGCCGTTGTGGTTGACGGTGCGCTCGCCGGTGGTGGCCACCGGCGAACTCGGACCGGCCTTGGCCCTGCGGAAGTTGAACCTGGACATGCGGAAGCCCCCCTCGGCGTGCTGGTGTCAGTGGGAGGGAGGCATGCTGCGGCAGCGGTGCCCGGGGCCGTCATGGCTGACGCGGACCCGGGCACCACGAAGAGCTGCCTCCCGAGATCAAAGGTGGCGGCGGTGTTGCGCGGGCTCGAACCGCAGCGCCCTGGGGGCGCCTCACCAAGAAGTAACCGCTGCCGTCGCACCGGGAGGTGCGGACGAACTATTCACGTGTAGGTGTCCAGAGATCGAAGGCGGCTGAGGTGACACAGCTGCTCTACCGACTGAGCTACACCGGCGAGTACCGGCGGCGGGACTCGAACCCGCGACACGCCCATTAAGAGTGGAAGTAACCTCTGCCTGCGCACCTGGACGAGAGAAACCCTAGCCAGGCCCCTCCCGTCACCGCACTCCATTTACCGCCGGAGCGCCGTCCCGTCCGCTCACGCCGGAGCGACGATCACCGCCCGGGCCCGCTCGGTCAGCTCCCGCACCCGGCGTTCCCCCTGGAAGGGCTCCAGCCGCCGCAGCATCTCCACCACGTACTCCCGGCTGCGCTGCGAGGAGATCCGGCCGGCCACCTCGACGGCGCGCTCGCCGGCGGCGACCGCGGCGTCCAGGTCGCCCGCCTCCGCCTCGGCCATGGCCGAGACCACCAGCCGCAGGCCGTGCGAGCGGACGAAGCCCTCGGTGGGCGTGGCCAGCGCCTCGCGGGTGAACTGCCGGACCTTGGAGGGCACTCCGAGGTCGCGGAAGCACTCGGCGGCGTCGGCGGCGAGCCGGTCGTAGGCGTAGAAGTCCATCCACGCCGGATCGGGATCCCCGGCGCGCGCCCGTTCGAGCGCGCTCTCCGCCGCACCGAGCGCCGTCGCACACGCCGCCGCGTTGCGGGCCTTGGCCTGGGCCCGGGCCTCCACCAGGTGGAAGAAGCTCATGGTGCGGGCGGTGGCCAGGCCCCGGTTGCGCTCCAGCGCGGCCTGGGCGAGGTCGACGGCCTCCTCGGCGAAGCCCCGGTAGCCCGCCTGGAGGCTCATCGAGGCCAGCACGTAGCCGCCGAGCGGGACGTCGGCGGCGGCCCGGGCGAGCCGCAGCGCCTGGATGTAGTAGCGCTGGGCGGCCTCGTGCTGCCCGGTGTCGAAGGCCATCCAGCCGGCCAGCCTGGTCAGTTCGGCGGTCGCGCCGAACAGCGCCCGGCCGACCGCGTCGCTGTACGAGGCGAGCAGCAGCGGCGCCGCCTCCACGCGCAGGCACTCCGGCACCATCGACGAACGCCAGTCGCCACCGCCGTACTTGGAGTCCCAGCGACGGGCCTCCTGGGCGGCCTCGCGGAGCTTGGCGGCGTCCGAGTGGCCGACCCGGTAGGAGGAGGTGTCGGTGGGGGAGCGCGGCACCTCGCGGGCCACCGAGCCGTCGGCGGGGGTGATCAGCCAGCGGGAGACGGGGGTCGCGTAGGCGGCGACCGAGAAGGTGCCGGCCAGGCTGTCGCTCCAGCGGCCGCCGCCGGGGCCCCGGCGCAGGTCGAGGTCGACCCGCCACAGGTCGGTCGCCGAGCGGACCGCGTCGGCGACCTCGCGGGGGAAGGCCAGGCCGAGTTCGGGCGCCGGGTCGGTGTCGCCCAGGCCGATCTCCTCCAGTGGGACGGGCCGGCCGAGCTTGCCGCCGATCGCGGTGGCGATCAGGTGCGGGACGGGCCCCTGCGGCACCATGCCCTTGCTGACCCAGCGGGCCACCGAGGTCTTGTCGTACCGCAGGGTCAGCCCGCGTTGGGCGCCGAGGTCGTTGACCCGGCGGGCCAGTCCGGCGTTGCTGATCTGGGCGAGGGTCAGGAGCGTGCCGAGCCGTTCGTTCGGTCCACGTGGGCTGACGGTCATGGTGGCGGCTGCACCTCCTGCGGCCTTGTGCGCGGGGCCCGGGCGGCACCGGGCCGTAGCTGCTGTACCTAGCGTAGTCGGACGCGTTCCGACGGTTAAGAGGTCGCATTCCGGATGGCGGGATCGCGCACTCGGCCGTGCCGCACCGGAGTTGGTCCGGACCGCTCGGATCCGGCCGACCGCGCCGCGCGCCGGAGCGTCGTGCTCCGGTCCCGTGTACGCGTGCGCCCGGCCGTGCCCCCTGGCCCGACCGGCTGGTCGGCGATTCGCTGGTGGTCGTGGGTCGGCCTGCCGTCGAGGACCCGGCGGGCCGGGGGACGCCGCCGCCTCAATCCCCGCGGGTGGTGGTGAAGTCCGGGAGGGCATGCGGATGCCCTCCCGGGCCGGGCGACGCCTTTCGGCCATCTCGCGATGCCCATGTCAAAGGCGTTTCGCCGGCGGTCCGGGCCGGGGAGGGGGAGGCCCGGCCCGCCCGCTCCCCGGAGTGCTGGACGGATCGAACTCCCTTCCGGTGGACGGAACTTGCCCACGCGCAGTGATCGCGCACCGGACGGAGCTCCGGCCGGGAGCGGGCCCGCGCGCGCATCGGTGCCCGCTCGCACGGCCCCGGCGGCCCGTCGAACGGCCGGTCCGAACGGAGGCGGAACCCCGGAACACCGGCCACGGCGACGCCCCGCGGTGGCACGATGTCTCCTGACGGCGCGTCCGAGCTGCGAGGACCCGCCGGGACGCGCCCGGGCCGCCACGGCAACACCACCCGGCCGCCCGGCGGGCGGCGAACGCGCCGCACGGATGCAGGTCCTCGTCCGGTGGAGGCGCGATGCGGTGGCTGACGGGCTGGTGCACGGGTGCGCCGAGCGCGGGCACCCCGGCGCACGAACTGCGCGGCGGGGTCGAGCCGATCGCCGCCCGCCCGCTGTGGTCCGGGCCCGACCCGCTCTGGGCCGTGGGCGACTGGCGCCCCGCGGAGATCCGCCTGGTCACCCACCGCCCCGGCGCCCCCGCCGTGGTGAGCACCGGCCCCACCGAGCCCGACCGGATCGAGGACACCCCCGCCACCACCCGGCTCGCCGTCCTCGGCCACTGCGGAGCCACCGACGCCGAGCTCGCCGCCGGCCTCGCCGCCGCCCGCGGCGGCGCCGTCCGCCACCTCACCGCCTGGCCCGGCAGCTACACCGTCGTGCTGCGCTCCGGCCCCCGCTCCACCCTGCTGCTCACCGACCTCGCCGGCGCCCGGCCCGTCTTCCACACCCCGTGGGCCGGCGGCACCGCGTACGCCACCGCCGCCCTGCCGCTCGCCGACCTGGTCGGCGCCCCGCTGGACACCGGCCACCTCGCCGCCCGGCTCGCCTGCCCGGAGTCCCCCGAGGCGCTCGGCGCCGGCACCCCGTACCTGGGCGTCCAGCGGGTGCCGCCCGGCCACGTGCTCGGCATCCGCGGCGGCCGCCCGTACCTGTCCGGCTACGACGACCCGGCCGGCGCCGAGCAGCCGCGCGACGAGGCGCCCGCCGTCCGCGAACTCACCCGCGCCCTGCTGGAGTCCGTCCGCTCCCGGGTCCGCACCACCACGCCGGTCCCCGACCCGGTCGGACGGGCCCGGCTCGGCGTCGACCTCTCGTACGGGACGGCCTCCGCGACCGTCGCCCTGCTCGCCGCCGCCGTCCCGCTGCCGCCGGTGCCCGCGGCCACCGCGGCGGCCCGGGCGGCCACCGCCGGGGCCAGGAGCGGCGCGGTCAAGGGCTCCTGGGCCCGCGCCGCCGCCCGGGAGGCCGCCGCCCCCGAGCGGTTGGCCGCCGTCACGCTCGGCGAGACCGGGCCCCCGGCCGGCCTCGCGCTCGCCCCCGACACCCCGCGGCTGCGGCACACCGTGCTCGACCCCGGCCCGGACACCCTCCCGTACGCCGGGCCGGGAGCCGACCCCCGGGCGGGCCGGCTCACCGACGAGCCCGGGCCCGAACTCGTCGCCGCCGCCCGGGCCGAGGCCCGCTTCGACGCCGGCGGCACCGACCACCTCACCGGCTACGGCGCCCGCCAGGTCCTGGACGGACACCCGGCCCGGCTCGCCGACCTCGTCCGGGCCGGGCGGCCGCGCGAACTCCTGCCCCCGGTCGTCGCCCTGGCCGGCGTCGACCGGGCGGCCGCGGGCGTCCTCACCGGCACGCTGCGCACCCCGCTCACCGTGCTCCGGGCCGCGCACCGGCTCTCCCGGGTCCGCTACGCCGAGGCGCTGGACGAGGCGGCCGCCAAGCTGACCGCCCGCCACGTCCCGGACGGCGGCGGCACGGCGGGGGCCCGTTCGGCCGTCGACCTCGCCTGGTGCGTGCCCGGCCCGGCCGCCCGCTGGCTCTCCGACGAGGCGCTCTCCTCGGTGGCGCTGCGGCTCCGCCTGGCGGCGGGCAAACCGGCGCCCGAGGAACACCCCGGCGCGTACCGGGCCCGACACGCCCTCTACCGGCAGGCGCGCGGGTTCCGCACGCTCGTGCACGCCGCCGAACAGCCCGGCCAGCGGCTGCACGCGCCCTTCCTCGACAACCAGGTGGTGCGCGCCGCCCGGCTGCTGCCCGACGACGTCCGCCTCCAGCCCGGCGCCCGGCACGCCCTCCTGCACGCCGTCCTCACCGGCGCCGGCCGCACCGACCTGCCCCC
>NZ_JBIVVI010000532.1:0-5931 GCF_044757675.1 Kitasatospora sp. NPDC091257 | reverse complement strand
CCCTGCGCGGAGAGCTCAGTTCGGCACCGGGCTCGGGGCCGCGCGGTGCTTGGTGAGCGGCACCCCGTCGGCGCCGTCGAGGGTGAGGAGGAGGTCCGCGTGGGCCGAGAGCAGCGCCAGGTCGTGGCTGACGAGGACGACGGCGAGGCCCTGGTCGGTCCGTAGGCCGCGCAGAAGTTCCATGATGTCCTCGGCGGTGTCGGCGTCGAGGGCGGAGGTGACCTCGTCGCAGAGCAGGACATCGGGTTCGGCGGCCAGGGCGCGGGCGATGGAGACGCGCTGGCGCTGTCCGCCGGAGAGTTCGTGGGGGTGGCGGTCGGCGTGGCCGGGGGTGAGGCCGACCGCGGTGAGCAGTTCGGCGACGCGGGCGTCGCACCGGTCGGCGGGCCGTACGGAGTGGAGCTTCAGCGGGCGGGTGAGGGTGGCGCCGACGGTGTGGGCGGGGTTGAGGGCGCCGAGCGGGTTCTGCAGGACGAGTTGGACGCGGCGTCGTTGGTCGCGGGTGCGCCGACGGTAGGAGGAGGCCAGGAGTTCGCCGCCGAGGGTGATCCGGCCGGTCTCGGGGCGGTGGAGTCCCGCGAGGGCGCGCAGCAGCGTGGTCTTGCCGCACCCCGACGGGCCGGTGATCCCGGTCAGCGTGCCGGGCCGCAGGACGAGGTCGAGGCCGGTGAAGACCCGGTGGCGGCTGCGGCCGGTGCCGACCCGGGCGTCGAGTGCCTTCACCTCGACGACGGGCACCGCGTCGGCGCGGACGCGAGCCGGTGCGGGCGCCGGGGGCGTTGCGGGCGTGCCCGGGGCCGTGACCGGACGGTCGGGCCGCAGGGCGAGGACGTCGTCGGCGCAGCGGGCGACGACGTCGGGGTCGTGGCTGGTGAGGGCGATGGCGATGCCGTCGCGGTCGGCGATGTCGTGCAGCAGGTCGGCGATGTCGTCGCGCAGGGCGGCGTCCAGGCCGGCGGTGGGTTCGTCGAGGAGGAGGATCGCGGGGCGGCGGGCGAGGGCACGGGCGAGGGCGACGCGCCGCTGCTGTCCGCCGGAGAGGTGCTCGGTCCGGCGGCGTTCGAGGCCTTCGTCGACCGGCAGGCGGACGGCGCGCAGCAGGTCCGTGACGGAGGTGCCGCGGCGGTCGGCGGCGGTCTCGGTGATGAGGCGGTCGACGCGCATGCGGGGGTTGAGTCCGGAGCCCGGGTCCTGGCCGACGAAGGCGAGCCTGTGGCGGCGCAGCCGGCGCAGCTCCTCGGGCGGGAGGGCGAGGATGTCGTGGCCGAGGACGGTGAGGCTGCCGGCGGTGACGCGCGCGCCCGGCGGGAGGGCGCCGACGAGGGCGCGCAGCAGGGTGGTCTTGCCGGCGCCGGAGGGCCCGGTGACGGCGGTGACGCGGCCCGGGGCGAGGGTGAGCGTGGCGTCGGTGAGCAGCGGGGTGTCCCCGAGGGTGACGGACAGGGCGGCGGCACGGGCAACGGGGTCGGTGGTGCTCACAGCGGGGTCTCCGGGGTGGGCCGGGCGGGGGCGAGGGCTTCGGCGGCGAGGTTGACGCTGATGGCGAGCAGGCCGATGGCGAGGCAGGGCGCTCCGACGGCCCACGGGTTGAGGGTGATGCCGGCGGCGTTCTCGCGGATCATCAACGCCCAGTCGGCTTCCGGGGGTTGGGGGCCGAGTTGGAGGAAGGCGGCGACGGAGACGATGTAGACGCCCTCGACGAAGCGCAGGCCGAACAGGGCGAGGAGGGTGGAGCGCAGGTTGGGGAGGACCTCGTGGACGGTGAGGTGCCAGAGGTTCTCGCCGCCCGCGGCCGCGGCCTCGACGAAGCCGGCGGTGGCGAGGGGGGCGGCCGCGGCGGCGACGATCCGGACCGCGTAGGGGATGCCGAGGAGGGTGGCTGCGGCGGCGACGGCGAGGCGTCCGCCGCCGGGCCAGGCCAGGGCGATCAGCATGATGGCGAGGACGGACGGTAGCAGGATCGTCAGGTCCGCGGCGCGTTCGATCCACCGGCCGAGGGCCGGGCGCAGCACGGCGAGGATGCCGATGGCGGTGGCCGCCGCGGTGACGACGAGGGCGATGGCCAGGGCGGTGGCGATCAGGGGCGCGCCCCCGGTCAGCAGGCGGCTGAGGACGTCGCGGCCGAGCTGGTCGCCGCCGAGCGGCGCGTCGCCGCCCGCTTCGGCGTAGGGGAAGGTGACCGGGGTGTCGATCGGGTGCGGGGCGAGGAGCGGCCCGGCGAGTGCGAGGGCGACGAGGGCGAGGGCGGGAACCGCACGCATGAGCACCCGTCGCTTCCCTCGGGTGGCGGGCGCGGGGGCCGCTGTCGGGGCGTCGGCGGTCATCGTCGCTCTTCTCCGAGGGTGGTGGTGCGGACGAGGTCGGCGAGCAGCAGGAGCAGGCTGATGGCGGCGCCGGCCGCGGCCACGACTCCGGCGACGAGCGGGGTGTCGCGGTCGGTGATGGCGCCGGCCAGGACGGCACCGACGCCGGGGTGGTTGAAGAGGGTTTCGACGACGACGGTGCCGCCGAGGAGCATGCCGGCGGAGGTGGCGATGCCGACGGCGACGGCGGGCAGGGCGCCGGGGAGCATGTGGTGGCTGAGGATGCGCCGGCGGGGCAGGCCGTCGAGGACGGCGGCCTGGACGTGCGGCAGGGCGGCCTGGTCGGCGAGTGCGCCGCGCACGATGCGGGTGTTCCAGCCGATCTGGGGGACCGCCAGGGAGAGCAGGGGCAGGACGATCATGGTCCACGACTCGGGTCTGCCGTCCGCGCCGGTGAGGGTGACGGCGGGCAGCCAGCCGGTCCACTGGGAGAGCAGCAGGAGCAGGGCGACCGAGACGACGAACTCCGGGAGGGCGAACGCGGCGGTGGACAGGGTGTCGACGGCGCGGTCGACGCGCCCGCCGGGGCGCAGCGCGGCCCAGCCGCCGAGGGCGAGGGCTCCGGCGGTGCTGAGGGCGAGGGCGAGGGTGCCGAGCAGGAGGGTGTTGGGGAAGGGGCCGGCCAGGACGTCGGTGACGTGCTGTCCGCGCGCGGTGGTGCCGAGGTCGCCGGTGGGCAGGCCGGTCATCCAGTCCAGGAAGCGCTCGGCGACCGGGCGGTCGAGGCCCATGGCGGTGCGGCGGGCGGCGAGGTCGGCGGCGGTGACACCCCGGTCGGAGCTCGCGCCGGCGGCGTCGCCCGGGAGGAGCTCGACGGCCGCGAAGACGGCGGCGAGCAGGACGACGAGCAGGACCAGGCGCCGTACGGCCTGCCGGGCGACCCGGCCCGCACCGGGGAGGATGCGGGCCGGGAGGCTTCGGGGCGCTTTCGCGTCCACCGGGTGAGGGGTGGTCAACGCGCCAACCAGGTCTTCTCGAACTGGACGCGGCCGTAGCCGGGGAGCTTGGGCAGGTCGCGCACGGCCGCGCCGGCGAGGTCGATGCCGTCGGCCATGCCCCACAGCAGGTAGCCGGACTTCGCGAACTCGATCTCCTGGAGCTGGTGGAGCAGCTTGCCGCGCTCGGCGGTGTCGGCGGTGCCCATGGCCTTGCGGTAGCTCTCGTCGAAGCCCGGCTCGTTCCAGCCGGACTCGTTCTGGCCCGCGTCCGAGAGCATCGTCTTGGAGGCGAAGAAGACGACGGAGTCGTTGGTGCCCCAGTAGCTGGTGTAGAGCGTGCCCTTGAGCCAGGTGTCGTCCCAGAACACCTTGGAGTCCTGCTTCACCACGTTGATCTTCACGCCGGCCTCGCGGACCTGGGTGGCGAAGAGGGTCGCGGACTCGGCGAGTCCGGCGATGTCCTCGGTGGTGGTCAGGTCGTAGGTCCTGGAGGTGTCGAAGCCCGCGTCGGCGAGCAGTTGCCTGGCCTTGGCGAGGTCGCGGGTGCGCTGCGGGATGTCCTTGGCGAAGGCGGGGTCGCCGGTGCCGAGGACGTCGTTGGCGACGCTGCCGTAGCCGGAGAGGACCTGCTTGACCATGGCGTCGCGGTCGACGGCGAGCTTGAGGGCCTCGCGCACCCGTACGTCGGCGAACGGGCCGTCCGCGGTGCGCATGACGACGGGCATCGCCATGTCGTTGGGCCGGCGGACGATCTGGACGTCCTTGCGGGCCTCGGCGGTGCGGGCGGCGACGGCACCGACGTTGGAGGCGACGTCGATCTGTCCGGCGAGCAGGGCGTTGGCCATGGCCTGGGGGCTCTCGAACAGGCGGACCTCGACGGCGTCCAGCAGGACCTTGCCGCCGTACCAGTTGTCGTTGCGCACCAGGCGGGCGTTGCCGTCGCGGTACCAGTCGAGCTTGAAGGGGCCGGTGCCCGGGGCGCCGGCGACCGCGTCGTCCTTGGTGTCCTTCTTGAGGACGAAGGTGGTCAGGCGGGTCAGCAGCGGCAGGTCGGCGTTGGCGTAGTCGGAGACCAGGACGACGGTCCTGGCGTCCTCGGCGGTGATGCCCTCGGGCTGGATGCCGGGCAGGCGGCTCTTGCCCGCCGGGGTGTTGCGCAGCCGCTTCAGCGACCAGACGACGTCGTCGGCGGTGACCGGGGTGCCGTCGTGGAAGGTGGCGCCGTCGGCCAGGGTGAAGCGCCAGGTCTTCAGGTCGTCCGACGACTTCCAGGAGGCGGCCAGGCGGGGAGCGGTGTTGGCCGTGGCCCCGGGTATCGCGAGCGTGTCGTAGATCAGGCTGATGATGAGGTAGTCGCTCTCGTTGGCCTGGGTGCCGTGCGGGTCCCGGGTGACCGCCGAGGCCTTGCCGAGCGCACCGACCTTCAGCGTCCCTCCGGGGCGGGGCTGCTGGCCGGTCCCACCGGAGACCGCGGCTTCCCCGGCGCCACCCTTGCCGCCACCGCAGGCGGCGAGCACGCCGATCGCCCCGGCTCCGGCTCCGGCCCACAGCAGCTGTCGTCTGGTGACGCCCACGTTCGATCCTCGTCTCGGTTCCGTGCTCGATTTGCTTAGGGTTACCTACCCTAAATTCAAGACAAGTCGCAAGCCGTCCGACGGGGCGCACTCGACTTCCGGCCATGCGCCCCAGCGCCCCAATCCGGCCCGCGAGCAGGGAAGTTGCCCCTGCGCCGCACGTGCGCCGCCGCCCGGAACCGAGACTACGCAAATGTAGACATCCAGCCGGGTAAGGCTTGCCTTACCTAAAAGTCGTTGTTACGTTTCCTGTCGTCCGGCCGTTCGAGCCGCCCCGGACCGATGCCCCACGCGCAGCTCCCGTCGCCGTCCCACACCGGCGAGGTGACGCCACGTGCCCGCACCCCGCCCCTCTTCTCCCCCTGTCCCCGGAAGGTCCCGCCGTGCCCACCTGCCCTGCCCCGGTACGCCGTCTCGACGCCGACGCCGTCGCGGAACTCACCTCCACCGCGGCCGAACTGCTGGCCCTCCACGGCTCCGCGACCAGCCCCGCCCTGCTGGCCGACCTGCCCGAGAAGTGCGCCCGGCTCGGCGAACCGCTGCGCCACCGACTGCGTCCGGTCGACACCGCCGACGGCCTGTTCGTGCTGCGCGGACTGGAGATCGACGACACCCGCCTCGGGCCCACCCCCGACCACTGGTCGACCGTCGGCGACTCCGGCGCGCTCTGGGACGTGGTGCTGCTGCTCGTCTCCACGGCGATGGGCACCCCGATCGCCTGGGACGGCCAGCAGGACGGCCGGTTCGTGCACAACATCGTCCCGACACCGGGCCACGAGAGCGAGCAGACCGGGGCCTCCAGCTCCGTCCTCCTCACCCCGCACACCGAGGACGCCTTCCACCCCGGCCGCGCGCACCTGCTACTGCTGTGCTGCATGCGCAACCACGACGCCATCGCCACCACCGCGGCCAGCGTGCGCCTGACCGACCTCCCCGACGCCGACGTCGAGCAGCTGAAGCGGCCCGTCGCACCGATCCTGCCCGACGACGCCTACGAGCAGGCCCGGAAGTTCGGCGGCCGGCCCGCGCCGGTCCCCACCCTCTTCGAGGCCCCCG
>NZ_JBIVVI010000531.1:0-5935 GCF_044757675.1 Kitasatospora sp. NPDC091257 | reverse complement strand
CCTGTCACCTCGCCACCCGCACCCACCTCTCCCCAACCCCCGAACGCGGGACCCGAGGCAACGAGGCCTGCCCGCGCACCCCCAGGAGGATCCCGAAGTGCACGCCACCACCTCCCGCAGAGGCCGCCGCACCGTCGCCGCCGTCGCCGGCAGCGCCGTCCTGGCGCTGCTCGCCTCCGCCTGCACCGGTTCCAGCGACACGGGCGGCTCCGACGAATCGGCCGGCGGCAAGGACGTCACCATCACCTTCTGGCACGGCTGGAGCCAGGAGAACGAGCTCAAGGCGATCAACGACAACATCGCCGCCTTCGAGAAGACCCACCCCACCATCCACGTCAAGGCCGTGGACAGCCTCGCGGACGACAAGGTCAACCAGGCCCTGCGGGCCGGCGGCTCCGACGCGCCGGACGTGGTCTCCTCCTTCACCACCAACAACGTCGGCATGTTCTGCTCGACCAAGGCCTTCGTCGACCTCAAGCCGATGCTCCAGAAGAGCGGCATCGACCCGGCCAAGACCTTCCCGGCCACGATGCTCGACTACACCCAGTTCCAGGGCAACCAGTGCTCGCTGCCGCTGCTCGGCGACGCCTACGGCCTGTACTACAACAAGAAGGCCTTCGCCGACGCCGGCATCGCCAACCCGCCGAAGACCTTCAGCGAGTTCGCCGAGGACGTGACCAAGCTGACCCTCGCCGACGGCGACTCGTACAAGCAGCTCGGCTTCATGCCGCTGTACCACGGCTACGAGTCCACCACCGAGCACTACCTCGGCCAGTACGGCCCCAGCTACTTCGGCGCCGACGGCAAGTCGGACATCGCCACCGACCCGAAGGTCGCCGCGATGCTCAAGTGGCAGAAGGGCCTGGTCGACCAGCTCGGCGGCTACGCCAAGCTGGAGAAGTACCGCGCGACCTTCGGCGAGGAGTTCAGCGCCAAGAACCCCTTCCACACCGGCCAGATCGCGATGATCCTCGACGGCGAGTGGCGCACCGCCTCGCTCGCCAAGGACAAGCCCGACTTCGAGTGGGCCACCGCCGCCTTCCCCGTCCCGGACGACCAGGCCGACACCTACGGCCGCGGCTACCAGACCGGCACCATCGTCGGCATCGCCAGCACCAGCAAGAAGCAGGCCGCCGCCTGGGAGTTCGTCAAGTACCTGACCACGGACACCGACGCGGTGGTCGGCTTCGCCAACGCGATCCACAACGTGCCGAGCACCATCGCGGCGCTCGACTCGCCCAAGCTGGTGAGCGACGACAACTTCAGGACCTTCCTGAACGTCGCCAAGAACCCCCACTCCGGCACCACCCCGCCGGCCGTCAACGGCGGCAGCTACATCACCACCCTGCAGAACCTCGGCTACGACTACGAGTCCGGCAAGCAGACCGACCTCCAGGCGGGCCTGGCCGCCACGGCCAAGCAGATCGACACCGACATCGCCCAGGCCAAGTAGCCCGGGAACGGTCCACGGAGCTCCCATGTCACTCGCGTTCGGCACCCGCAAGGGGAACGACGAGGCCGACGCGGGACCGACCGGCCCGGCGGCGCCCGGCACGCAGCACCTGCTGCGTCGCAAGCGCCGCCGGGAGGCGGCCCGCACCCTCGCCTTCCTCTCCCCCTGGCTGATCGGCTTCGGCGTCTTCTTCGCCTACCCGCTGATCTCCACCGTCTACTTCTCCTTCACCTCCTACAACGGCTTCGGCACCCCGGCCTTCAGCGGCCTGAAGAACTGGGACTACGTCTTCAACCAGCTGCCGGCCTTCTGGCAGGGCCTGCGCAACACCCTGTGGCTGGTCGTCGTCATGGTGAGCCTGCGGGTCGCCTTCGGCCTGGGCATCGGGATGCTCATCACCAAGGTCAAGACCGGCGCCGGCTTCTTCCGCACCGCCTTCTACCTGCCGTACCTGGCCCCGCCGGTGGCCGCCACGGTCGCCTTCGCCTTCCTGTTCAACCCCGGCACCGGCCCGGTCAACCACCTGCTCGGCGAGCTCGGCCTGCCGCAGCCCGGCTGGTTCGCCTCCGAGGACTGGTCCAAGCCCGCGCTCACCCTGCTCGCCATGTGGGGCGTCGGCGACCTGATGGTCATCTTCATGGCCGCGCTGCTGGACGTCCCCCGGGACCAGTACGAGGCGGCCGAGCTGGACGGCGCCGGCCCGTTCCAGCGGTTCCGGTACGTCACCCTGCCGAACATCTCGCCGATCATCATGTTCGCGGTGGTCACCGGGGTGATCCAGACCATGCAGTACTACACCCAGGCGATCGTCGCCGGGAAGGTCGCCAGCGGCATCGCGGGCGGCTCCGGCCAGCCCTTCGAGCCCGGCTACCCGGGCGGCTCCACCTGGACCCTGCCGCAGATGGTCTACAACCTCGGCTTCCAGCGCTTCAACTACGGCGCGGCCTGCGTCGTCGCCCTGGTGCTGTTCGCCATCTCGATGGCCGTCACCTCGATCCTGCTCCGCCGCCGATCCGGCTTCATGGCGAGCGACGGCTAGCGGCCTGTGAGGACCTGATCATGACTCCTGGCACCACACTCACCGAGGCACCGGCCGCGACCGGCCCCTCCCGCCCCTCCCGGTCCGGCAGCCCCGCCGCCCGGGCCGCCCGGCGCCGCGCGGTGCTCAACTGGGTGGCCGTGCACGCGCTGGCCATCGCCGCCGCGCTGTTCTTCCTGCTGCCCTTCGTCTTCGTCCTCCTCACCTCGGTGATGTCGGACCAGCAGGCGCTCACCACCGACTACTGGCCGACCAGCTGGAACTGGGGCAACTTCGGCAAGGTCTGGGAGGTCCCCGGCTTCCTCGGCTGGTGGCGCAACACCCTGCTGTACGCCGGGCTCGGCACCCTGCTGACCGTGGTCTCCAGCCTCCCGGTGGCCTACGCGCTGGCCAAGTTCCGCTTCCGCGGCCGCAACCTGGCGCTGATGGCGGTCATCGCGATGATGATGCTGCCGCCGCAGGTCACCGTCATCCCGATGTACCTGTTCTGGTCCAAGCAGATGGGCCTGGGCGGCTCGCTCTGGCCGCTGATCATCCCGATGGCCTTCGGCGACGCGTTCTCCATCTTCCTGCTGCGCCAGTTCCTGATGACCATCCCCAAGGAGTACATCGAGGCCGCCCGGATGGACGGCTGCGGAGACCTGCGCACCCTGCTGCGGGTGGTCCTGCCGATGGCCAGGCCGGCCATCGCCGCGGTCGCGCTGTTCCAGTTCTTCTACTGCTGGAACGACTACTTCGGCCCGCAGATCTACGCCAGCAACAACCACGACGCCTGGACCCTCAGTTACGGACTGGAGTCCTTCAAGGCCGCCCACCACACCAACTGGAACCTCACCATGGCCGCCACCCTGCTGGTGATGGCCCCGGTGATCGTCCTCTTCTTCTTCGCTCAGAAGGCCTTCATCGAAGGCGTGACACTGACAGGGGTCAAGGGCTGATGTCCGCACTGAAGTTGGCAATCGTCGGCGGCGGTTCGACGTACACCCCGGAGCTGATCGACGGCTTCGCCCGGCTGCGCGACACCCTGCCGATCGGCGAACTGGTGCTGATCGACCCGGCCGCCGAGCGCCTGGAGCTGATCGGCGGCCTCGCCCGGCGGATCTTCGCCAGGCAGGGCCACGCCGCGGTCGTCACGGTGACCACCGACCTGGTGGCGGGCGTCGCGGACGCCGACGCCGTCCTGCTCCAGCTGCGCGTCGGCGGGCAGGCGGCGCGCGACCGGGACGAGACGTGGCCGCTGGAGTGCGGCTGCGTCGGGCAGGAGACCACCGGCGCCGGCGGCCTCGCCAAGGCGCTGCGCACCGTCCCGGTGGTGCTGGACATCGCCGAACAGGTGCGCCGGACCAACCCGGACGCCTGGATCGTGGACTTCACCAACCCGGTCGGCATCGTCACCCGGGCCCTGCAGGGCGCCGGCCACAAGGCCGTCGGGCTGTGCAACGTCGCGATCGGCTTCCAGCGCAAGTTCGCCGGGCACCTGGGCGTGGACCCGGAGCTGGTCCGGCTCGACCACGTCGGGCTCAACCACCTGAGCTGGGAGCGCGGGGTGACCCTGCTCGACGCCCCGGGCGCCGCGACCGGGCGCGAGGTGCTCCCCGAGCTGCTGTCCTCGCACGGCAAGGAGATCGCCGAGGACCTCCACCTGCCGCAGGCCGTCATCGAGCGCCTCGGCGTGGTGCCGTCCTACTACCTGCGGTACTTCTACCAGCACGACGCGGTGGTGGCGGAACTGAAGGAGCAGGGCTCGCGGGCCGCCCAGGTGGCCGAGATCGAGCGGCAGCTGCTGGAGCTGTACGCCGACCCGACCCTGGACACCAAGCCCGAGCTGCTCGGCAAGCGCGGCGGCGCCTTCTACTCGGAGGCGGCCGTCCAGCTGATCGCCGCCCTGCTCGGCACCGGCGGCGGGACGTCCGTGCAGGTGGTGAACACCCGCAACGACGGCGTGCTGCCCTTCCTGCCGGACGACGCCGTCATCGAGGTGCCGGCCGAGGTGGACGCGCGGGGCGTGCGCCCGCTGCCGCAGCGGCCCGTCGAGCCGCTGTACGCCGGTCTGATCGCCGCCGTCACCTCGTACGAGCACCTCGCCCTCGACGCCGCCCTGCACGGCGGCCGCGACCGGGTCTTCGACGCCCTGCTCGCCCACCCGCTGGTCGGCCAGATCGAGCTCGCCGACCAGCTCACGGACCGGCTGCTCGCCCACAACCGCGAGCACCTCGCCTGGGCCTGATCCGGCCCGCGACGCGCCCGCCCGGCGACCGGAGGAGGTCACCGGGCGGGCCCCGCGAGGAGACCGCCCACCCCCGGCCGGGGACCTTTCGGCCGGGCACCCCGGCCGGGACCACGGCCGGGCACCCGGCCGACGACCACGGCCCGGGCCACGTACGAGCCGCGGGGACCTGATGACCCACCAGCCCGAACCACTCCTGCCCGGCGTCCTCGCCATCGACGCGGGGAACTCCAAGACCGACGTCGCCCTGATCGGCACCGACGGCAGCATCCTCGGCACCGCCCGCGGCGGCGGCTTCGCGCCGCAGAAGATCGGCGGCGCGGCCGCGGTCGCCGGCCTCGCCCCGCTGGTCGAGCAGGCCGCCGCCGAGGCCGGGCACCCGTCCTGGAACGGCGTACTCACCAGCCACGTCAGCGCCTGCCTGGCCAACGCCGACCTGCCGGTCGAGGAGGAGGCCCTGCGGGTGGCGCTGGAGTCCCACCCCTGGGGGGCCGGCAACACCGTCGTCAACGACACCTTCGGCCTGCTGCGGGCCGGCACCGACGGCCCGCGCGGCGTCGCGGTGGTCTGCGGCGCCGGGATCAACTGCGTCGGCCTGCTGCCGGACGGCCGCACCGCCCGCTTCCCCGCCCTCGGCGAACTCACCGGCGAC
The DNA here is from genome assembly GCF_044757675.1 of Kitasatospora sp. NPDC091257. Classification (NCBI taxonomy): domain Bacteria; kingdom Bacillati; phylum Actinomycetota; class Actinomycetes; order Kitasatosporales; family Streptomycetaceae; genus Kitasatospora; species Kitasatospora sp. NPDC091257. The sequence goes on along the minus strand of NZ_JBIVVI010000531.1, from coordinate 564 downwards.
TGGGGCGGCGGCTCCGGGCTGGCCGTCGCCAGCATGTGGCACGCCGTCCGCGCGGAGGACGGACGCGGCGGCCCGACCGGGCTCGCCCGGGCCATCGCCGAGCACTTCGGCCTGCCCAGCGCCGGAGCCGTCGCCGAGGCCGTCCACCTCGGGCACCTGTCGAGCGACCGGCTGCACGAGATCGCCCGGGTGCTGTTCGCCGTCGGGGCCGACGGCGACCCGGTGGCGCTGGAGCTGATCGACCGCCAGGCCGACGAGATCGTCCGGCTCGCGGTGGTGGCCCTCGGACGCCTGGACCTGCTGGACACCCCGACCCCGGTGGTCCTGGGCGGCGGCGTGCTCGCCTCCCGCCACCCGCTGCTGCTGGACAACCTGACCGCCCGGCTCGCCGCGGCCGCGCCGCTGGCCGAGCCGCGCGTCGTCGTCGCCCCGCCGGTGCTCGGCGCGGCGCTGCTCGGCCTCGACCACCTGGCGGCGGGCGAGCGGGCGCAGGCCCGGGTCCGCGAGGCGTACGAGACCGGCCGGCCGGTGGCGGCCTGACCGCCGCTCAACAGCACCCTCCCC
>NZ_JBIVVI010000530.1:0-5938 GCF_044757675.1 Kitasatospora sp. NPDC091257 | reverse complement strand
GGTGCGTCACCCGCTTCCCCGGGGTGTGTCACCCCTGGTCCCGCCGGGCGTGTCGCCCGGTCCGGGTCAGGCGTGCGCGGGGAAGAAGATCTTGATCTCGCGCTCGGCGGACTCCGGGGAGTCGGAGGCGTGGATCAGGTTCTCGCGGGTGATCGTCGCGTAGTCGCCGCGGATGGTGCCGGCGCCGGCCTCCAGCGGGTTGGTGGCGCCGGCCAGCATGCGGATGCCCTTGACGACCTCCTCGCCCTCGACGATCAGCGCGATCGACGGGCCGGAGGTCATGAACTCCAGCAGCGGCTCGTAGAACGGGCGGCCCACGTGCTCCGCGTAGTGCTGCTCCAGCGTCGCCCGCTCGAAGGTGCGCAGCTCGACGGCGGCGAACCGCCAGCCGGCCTTGCGCTCGATGCGGCTGATGATCTCGCCGGCCAGGCCGCGGCGGACGGCGTCGGGCTTGAGCAGGACGAGAGTGCGCTGGGACACGGTGCGTCTCCTGGGGATTCGGTTCGGCGGACAGTCGGGTCGACAAGCGGCGCCGACAGGGCAGAGATTACCTTGCGTACACGGCGTGTCGGTCCGCCGGTCCGGGCCTCAGACCTGTACTGCGGCGGCCTCCGCGGCGGCCCGGGCGGCCTTGAACTCGTCGACCTTGCGGCCGTAGTGCACCGAGCACCACCACAGGCCGGCGAAGACCACGCCGAGACCGAACATGGTCGGCAGGATGAAGCCGCCGGCGATCAGCCCGATCTGCAGCGCCCAGCCGATCTGCACCGCGCCGGGGCGGTCGATCATGCCGCAGAGCAGGACGCACAGCGCCATCGCGATGCCGCTGACCGTCCACACCTCCGCGCCGGAGACGTCGGTGAGCCGCACCGCGACCAGCGCCGCGAAGAGGATCAGCAACGCTTCGCCGATCAAGGTCGAGGAGCAGAGCGTCCTCATGTCACTTCCTCCCGAGCAGCAGGCGGGCCTCGCCCACCGTGATGACCGAACCGGTGACCAGCACCCCGGAGCCGCCGAGGTCGCCCTCCTCCTCGGCGAGGGTGACGGCGGCGGCGATGGCGTCGTCGAGCCGGGGCTCGACCTGGACGCGGTCCGGGCCGAAGACCTCCACGGCCAGCGCCGCGAGCGCGTCGACGTCCATCGCGCGGTGGGTGGAGTTCTGGGTGATGACGACCTCGGCCAGGATCGGCTCGAAGGCCTCCAGCACGCCGGCCACGTCCTTGTCCCCGGAGGTGCCGATCACGCCGACGAGCCGGGTGAAGCCGAAGGACTCGGTGAGCGCGGCCACGGTGGCGCGGGCGCCGTGCGGGTTGTGGGCGGCGTCCAGGACGATCGTGGGGCTGCGGCGGACGACCTCCAGGCGGCCCGGCGAGGAGACGCCGGAGAAGGCCTGGCGGATCTTGTCCACGTCCAGCTGCCCGCCGCGCGCACCGCCGACGCCGAAGAAGGCCTCGACCGCGGCCAGGGCGAGGGCCGCGTTGTGCGCCTGGTACTCGCCGTGCAGCGGGATGAAGACGTCCTCGTACTCCTCGCCGCCGAGTCCGCGCAGCGTCACCAGCTGTCCGCCGACGGCGAGTTCACGGCGGATCACGCCGAACTCCATGCCCTCGCGGGCGACCGTGGCATCCACCTCGACGGCGCGGCGCAGGATGGTCTCGGCGGCGTCCAGCTGCTGCTGGGCGACGACGGCGACGGCACCGGACTTGATGATCCCGGACTTCTCGACCGCGATCTCGCCGGTGGTCCCGCCGAGCTTGTCGGTGTGGTCCAGCCCGATCGGGGTGATCACCGCGACGGCGGCGTCGATGACGTTGGTGGCGTCCCAGGAGCCGCCCATCCCGACCTCGACCACGGCGACGTCCACCGGGGCGTCGGCGAAGGCCGCGTAGGCCATGCCGGTCAGCACCTCGAAGAAGGACATCGGCACCGGCTGCGCCGCGTCGACCATCCGCACGTAGGGCTCGATGTCGCGGTAGACCTCGACGAAGCGCTCGGGACTGATCGGGGCGCCGTCCAGGCTGATCCGCTCGGTGACGGACTCCACGTGCGGGCTGGTGTAGCGGCCGGTGCGCAGCTCGAAGGCGTTGAGCAGCTGCTCGACCATCCGGGCGGTGGAGGTCTTGCCGTTGGTGCCGGTGATGTGGATGGAGGGGAAGGACCGCTGGGGCTGGCCCAGGATGTCCATCAGCGCCTCGATCCGGTCGAGCGAGGGCTCCAGCTTGTTCTCCGGCCAGCGTTCGGAGAGCTCCACCTCGACGTCGCGCAGGGCGTCGCCGGTGCCGCCGTCGGCGGGGCGGATGGTGTACGGGTTCGGGTCGGCCTTGTCGCTCACGACCACAGTCTACGGAGCGCCGACGGGTCCTCCTCACGGGGTGAGAACCACCACTTTGCCCGCCCTTTGCCGTGATCGCCCATTTTTCTCCCTTTACTATCGATTTGGCGATTTGAACCGCAATGAAGCATCGATTCGCAACTGATGGGAGCCCCCCAGCCTTTGATCACAAGGAGCAGTTCGCCATGCCCGACGCCCTGCACGCATGGATCGTGCTTCGCCAGGACTCCGTCGTCCGGATCGCCGGACTGATCTCCCTGGCCCTCGTCGGCTACATGCTCCTGGTCTTCGGCCGCTTCCTCGTGTACTGGGCGGGCTCCCGGCACGCCTTCCGGCACGGCCGCCCCGCCGAGCCCGGCGACCCCGCCGCCTTCCAGTGGCACCTGGTGATCCCCTGCCGCGACGAGGAGGCCGTGGTCACCCAGACCCTGGACGGCCTGCGGGCCGGCGCGCCCGAGGCCCACCTGTGGGTGATCGACGACGACAGCGAGGACGCCACCCGCGGGCTGGTGCTCGCCGCCGCGGCCCGCGACCCCCGGATCCACCTCGTCCAGCGCCGCCGCCCGCACGCCCGGATCGGCAAGGGCGCCGCCCTCAACGCCGCCTACCGGGAGATCTCCGCCTCGCTGCCCGAGGGCACCGACCGCGCCCGGGTGGTGATCGGCGTGGTCGACGCCGACGGGCGGCTCGGCCCGGGCACCCTCGCCCGGGTCTGCAACGCCAAGGCGCTCGGCCGCCCCGACACCGGCGCCGTCCAGATCGGCGTCCGGATGCGCAACGCCGACGACGAACTCCCACTGCCCGGCCGCGGCCGGGCCGCCAACGCCCTGGCCCGCGCACTGGTGCGGATGCAGGACGTCGAGTTCCAGGCCACCAACACCGGCATGCAGCTGCTGCGCCGCCGCACCGGCAGCGTCGGCCTCGGCGGCAACGGCCAGTTCGTCCGGCTCACCGCCCTCGACTCGCTGACCGCCGAGGAGGGCCGGGCCGGCCGCCCCTGGCCGGAGCGCGCCCTGCTGGAGGACTACGAGTCCGGCCTCGACCTGCGGCTGGCCGGCTGGCGGCTCACCCACGTCACCGAGGCCCAGGTCTCCCAGGAGGGCCTGATCTCGCTGCGCCGCTTCCTCACCCAGCGCACCCGCTGGGCCCAGGGCAACATGCAGTGCCTGCGCTACACCGGCCGGGTGCTGCGCTCCCCGCACTACACCCCGTCCGGCAAGGCCGAGGTGCTGTACACCTTCCTCCAGCCGGTGGTCTGCGTCCTGCTGGTGCTGCTCTTCCCGCTCTCGCTCGGGATCACCGGCGCCGGGGTGGTGCTCTTCCCGGAGGAGACCGCCGAGTTCCAGCTCAGGTTCGGCCCGTGGATGCTGCTCGCCTTCGTGCTCGCCGCCCTGCCGATGGTGTTCTGGGGCTTCGCCTACCGCAGGGCCGTCCACCCCGACCGGAGCCGGCTCACCGCACTGCTCTGGGGCGTCCTGGTCTGGCTCTACGCCTACCACCTGTTCGTGGTCGCCACCCGGGCCGCGGTCCGGATGCTGCTCGGCCGCAACGGCTGGGCCAAGACCCGCCGCAACGCCGAGAAGGTCGCCGTCGGCGCCCCCACCGCGCTCGAGTCCTGACCCGCGTCCCGAGCCGCCCGCCCCCACGCCTCCTCCCCGCACCACGTCCCGACCGGAGTCCCGCATGAGCACGTGCCTGCCCCCGTCCAGCGTCGCCGTCGTCCTCGGTACCCGCCCCGAGCTGGTCAAGCTCGCCCCGCTGATCCACGAGCTCGGCGACGCCACCCGGCTGGTGCACACCGGCCAGCACTGGGACGAGGCGATGTCCGGCCGCTTCCTGCGCGACCTCGACCTGCCCGAGCCCGAGCTGCTCACCGGTGTCGGCGGCCGCCCCCGGGCCGGCCAGATCGCCCGCTCGCTGGGCCAGCTGGACACCGCCTTCGCCGAGGACCGCCCGGTGGCCGTGGTCGTCCAGGGCGACACCAACGCCACCCTGGCCGGGGCCCTGGCCGCCAACGCCCGGGGGGTCCCGCTGGTCCACGTCGAGGCCGGGCTGCGCAGCTTCGACCGGGCGATGCCCGAGGAGCACAACCGGGTGATGGTCGACCACGTCTCCGACCTGCTCTGCGCCGCCACCGGGGAGAACGTCGCCAACCTGCGCGCCGAGTCGCTGGCCGAGGAGCGGATCGAGCTCACCGGCAACACCGTCGTCGAGGTGGTCCGCCGTCAGCTGCCGGACGGGGCCGCCCGCGCCGCCCTGCTCGCCGCGCACGGGCTGCGCCCGGACGGGTACGTGCTGGCCACCGTGCACCGCCCGGAGAACACCGACACCGCCGAGGCGCTCGGCGCGGTGCTCGCCGAACTGGACCGGATCGCCCGGGCCGGCACCCCGGTGCTGTTCCCGATGCACCCGCGCACCCGGGCCGCCGTCGAGCGCTTCGGCCTGGACGGCCTGCTGGAGCGGCTGGCCGTCACCGGCCCGGTCGGCTACGGCGACTTCCTGGGCCTGGCGGGCCACGCGGCCCTGCTGGTCTCCGACTCCGGCGGCGTGCAGGAGGAGTGCACGGTGCTCGGCCGCCCGCTGCTGGTGGTGCGCCGCTCCACCGAGCGTCCGGAGGCGGTGGCGGCCGGCTTCGCCGCGCTGGTGCCGCCCGGCGAGGAGCTGGGCGCCCTGGCCCGCGCCTGGCTCTCCGACACCCCCGAGCGGCTCGCCCGGCTGGCGGCCACCCCGAGCCCGTACGGCGACGGCCTGGCCTCGGCCCGGATCGCCGCGCTGACCGCGGCGATCGCCGGGCCGGCCGGGGTCGGATCCGCACCACCGGCCGCGTAGCGCCCCCTTGACAGCAGAATTGGTCTACTCCACCTTGTGAGGCAAGTCTCCGTTCCCGACCGGGACTTGAGTTGTCGGTAGCTCCCGCACGCGCACCATCGACACCCCGGACGGCGTTCCTCCCCCACGAGGCGCCGCCGGGCCTCCCCCACTGGAGACGGAGTCATGCCACCTGCCCGACACCGGCGCCCGCGCGCCGTCCGTTCGCTGCTCGCCGGAGCGAGCGCCCTGGTCATCGGCCTGGGCGGACTCGCCCTGGCCGACGGCACCGGCGCCCACGCCGCCGACACCGATCTGATCACCAACGGCGGCTTCGAGACCGGGAACCTGTCCGGCTGGACCTGTTCGAGCGCCACGGTCCGGAGCACCGCCGCGCACTCCGGCACGTACGCCCTGCAGTCCACCCCGAGCGGGAGCGACACCGGCGAGTGCACCCAGACCGTCGCGGTGAAGCCCTCCTCCTCGTACACCCTGAGCTCCTGGGTCCAGGGCTCGTACGTCTACCTGGGCGCCCGCGGCACCGGCGGCACCGATCCGAGCACCTGGACCCCCGGCGGCACCGGCTGGACCCAGCTGAGCACGGGCTTCAGCACCGGCCCGAACACCACCAGCGTCACCGTCTACCTGCACGGCTGGTACGGACAGCCGGCCTTCGCCGCCGACGACGTCTCGCTGCTCGGGCCCGGCGGACCGCAGCCGTCCCCGAGCCCGACCGCCACCACCACCGCCTCGCCGAGCCCGACGGCCACCGCCACGGGCACCGGCAGCCCCACCCCC
>NZ_JBIVVI010000529.1:0-5943 GCF_044757675.1 Kitasatospora sp. NPDC091257 | reverse complement strand
CGGGCCCGCTCCTACCTTTCCGGGGCAGGCAACAGACCCGGGAGGATCGACATGAGCAAGACCCCGGCGATCGAGCTGACCGGCGCGACCAAACGGTTCCGCACCCCTTCCGGGGCGCTGCACACCGCCGTCCGCGATCTCGATCTGACCGTCGCCCAAGGCGAGTTCGTCGCCGTCGTCGGCCCCACCGGCTGCGGCAAGTCCACCACGCTGACGCTGGTCAGCGGCTTGGAGGAGCCCACCGAGGGCGAGGTCCGGGTGTACGGCGAGCCCGTGCGCGGGATCGACCCCAAGGTCGGGTTCGTCTTCCAGCAGGACGCCGTCTTCCCCTGGCGCACCGTCCTGTCCAACGTGATGGCCGGCCCGCGCTTCCGCGGCGTGCCCGCCGCCGAGGCCCGGGAGCGGGCCCGGGACTGGCTCGGCCGGGTCGGCCTGGCCGCCTTCGAGGACCGCTACCCGCACCAGTTGTCCGGCGGCATGCGCAAACGCGTCGCGCTCGCCCAGACCTTCGTCAACGACCCGGCGATCCTGCTGATGGACGAGCCGTTCTCGGCACTGGACGTGCAGACCCGGGCGCTGATGTCGGACCAGCTGCTGGAGCTGTGGGCGGGGACCGGTTCCTCCAGGGACGCGGCGTCGGTCGTCTTCGTCACCCACGACCTGGACGAGGCCATCGCGCTCGCCGACCGGGTCGTCGTCATGACGGCAGGACCGGCCACCGTCAAGGAGATCTTCACCGTCGACCTGCCGCGCCCGCGCAGCGTGGAGGCCGTCCGACTGGAACCGAGGTTCGTCGAGCTGTACCGCGAGATCTGGGCCTCGCTCGGCGAAGAGGTGCGCATCACCCGGGAGAGAGGAGCGGGTCGTGCCGCTTGAGACCGCATCCGAGTCCGCGTCCGAGCCCGGGGCGGAGTCCGTGCCCGGGTCCGGGGCGGCGCCGGCGTCCGCGCCGGCCGCCGCCGGGAAGCCCCCGGCCGTCACGACGAGGACCGAGGCCCGTGAACGGGCCGCCCGCAACCGGAGGCTGGGCGTCTTCGGCGCCCGGGTCGCGGTGCTGGTCGCCTTCCTCGGACTGTGGGAGGTCTGCGCCCGGACGGACGTCATCGACCCGTTCAACTTCTCCCAGCCGTCGAGGATCTGGGACCAGATCTGGCAGTGGACCACCCACGGCACCGCGCAGGGCTCGCTCGGCGAGCAGATCGGCTACACCCTCTACGAGGCCCTCACCGGCTGGGTGATCGGCGTCATCGGCGGTGTGCTGCTGGGCATCGCGCTCGGCCGGGTCCGCTTCCTGGCCGACGTGCTCGGGCCGTACATCAAGGTGCTCAACGCCATCCCGCGGATCGTGCTCGCGCCGATCTTCCTGATCTGGTTCGGCCTGGGCCCGGCCTCCAAGGTCGCCTCCGCGGTGGTGCTGGTGTTCTTCCCGGTGTTCTTCAACGCCTTCCAGGGCGCCCGCGAGGTGGACCGCAACCTCGTCGCCAACGCCCGCATCCTGGGCGCCGACAACCGCAGGGTCACCCTCCAGGTGGTCATCCCCGCCGCCACCACCTGGATCTTCACCAGCCTGCACGTCAGCTTCGGCTTCGCGCTGATCGGCGCCATCGTCGGCGAGTACATCGGCGCCACCAAGGGCCTCGGCCTGCTCGTCGCGGCCGCCCAGGGCACCTTCAACGCGGCCGGCGTCTACGCGGCCATGACCATCCTCGCCGTCGTCGCGCTGCTCACCGAGGGACTGCTGACCTTCGCCGAGAAGAAGCTGTTCCGCTGGAAGCCCGCCGACGCGGGCGACGGCCGCTGAACTCCCCCCGTCGTCAGAAGAGAGAGGCACCCCCACCCATGCGCAGACCAGTCGCCGCCGCCCTCGCCGCCGCCCTGCTCCTCCCGCTCTCCGCCTGTGCCAACGACGCCGCCACCGCCGGCCACGGCGCCGTCGCAGCCCCCGCCGGGCAGCAGGTCGACGGACCCAAGGTCAAGATCATGGTCGGTGGCCTGGACAAGGTCATCTACCTGCCCGCGATGCTCACCCAGCGGCTCGGCTACTTCGCCGACGCCGGCGTCAACGTCGAGCTGATGACCGAGCCGGCCGGCGTCAACGCCACCACCGCGCTGCTCGCCGGGGACGTCCAGGGCGCCGTCGGCTTCTACGACCACACCATCGACCTCCAGGCCAAGGGCAAGAAGGTCGAGTCCGTCGTGCAGTTCGCCCAGGCGCCCGGCGAGGTCGAGGTGGTCTCCACCAAGCAGGCCGACGCCATCAGGTCCGGCGCCGACTTCAAGGGGAAGAAGCTCGGCGTCACCAGCATCGGCTCCTCGACCGACTTCCTCACCAAGTACCTCGCGGTCAAGAACGGCACCGCCGTCAGCGAGTTCAGCCCGATCGCGGTCGGCGCCGGCCAGACCTTCATCGCCGCGCTCCAGCAGGGCAGCATCGACGCCGGGATGACCACCGACCCGACCGTCGCGAACATCCTGGACAAGGGCCTGGGCAAGGTCCTGTACGACATGCGCACCCCCGAGGGCTCGCGCGAGGCCCTCGGCGGGCTGTACCCGTCCTCGTCGCTGTACATGAACACCGACTGGGTGGAGAAGAACAAGGACACCACCCAGAAGCTCGCCAACGCCTTCGTGAAGACCCTCAAGTGGATGTCCGGCCACACCCCCGAGGAGATCGCCGCGAAGATGCCCGCCGACTACGCGCAGGGCGGCGCCGAGCAGTACGCGGCGGCGATCAAGGCGACGCTGCCGATGTTCACCACGGACGGCGTGATGCCGGCCGACGGGCCGAAGACGGTGCTCTCGGTGCTCGCCGCGTTCCACCCGGACGTCAAGGGCAAGGAGGGGACGATCGACCTGGCGAAGACGTACACCACGGAGTTCGTCGCCAAGGCGGCCGGCTGACGCTCCGCCGCAGCGGTCCCGCGCTCACCCCCACGGGCGCGGGGCCGCCGCGTTTCAGACCCCCCGTACGGACAGCACGTCCATCCGCGAGGGCGTCCCCGCCGCCTTGCCGCAGCTCTCCGGGCGCGCCGGCTCGCTGGCCGCCTCGATCACGTCCACCTCCCAGGACCGCCCGTCCCGGTGCAGCACCGTCACCAGCCAGCGGCCCCCGCCGTCCGGCCGCTGGGTGAGCGTCAGCACGTCCACCCCGGTCTCGCCGGTGGCCAGCCGCACCGCGTGCTCGGCCGCCTGGCCCGGACGCTCCCAACCCGAGCAGCCCCGCGACCACTCCGGCACCACGTGCCCGGCCGCCGTCGCCGCCAGCACCTCCTTGGCCGTCTCCGGCGTCAGCCGCCCGTACGCGTAGCCGTACGGCAGCACCAGCATCGTGGGGGAGAAGCGGTGCCCGCCCAGGTGGGTCACCTCCCACACCTCGCTGTGCCCGGCCGCCGCCAGCTCCGCCGCGAGCGGACGGCCCAGCAGCGCGCAGCAGCGGTCCCGCCGCCCGTTGGTGCACACCAGGGCCACCGGGCCGCCGACGTGCTCCGTTCCGAAGCCGGTGTGGTCACCGGCGCCCAGCGCCGCGAAGTCCAGCTCCAGCAGCTCCGCCGGATCCGCCACCCCCGCCCGGCGTACCCAGCCGCGGCCGGGCACCGTGTGCGCCACGAGCACCTCGTGGCGTGCGGTCGGCAGGCAGTCGGCGTGCCGCCCGGGCCGCCGGATCAGGGCCACCCGCACGCCCGTCCCCGCCGCGGCCGCCTCCAGCGCCCGCCCGACCGCCGCGTCCAGGTGGCTCTCACCCAGCGCCTTCGCGCCCCACGGTCCGTTCTGCTCCACCAGCAGCCAGGTGGTCGCCACCGCCGCCGTCGCTGCCAGCGGCTCCGAAAGTTCACGCGACACGGTCGCACAGGTGCTCACCCCGGCAAGGCTACCCTCACCTGATCACCTTCACCCGGATCACCCGAACGCGGCCCTCACCCGCTGCGCCACCTCCTCGTCCACCGTGTCGTACAGCGGCTCGGAGACGGTCGGGAGGTCGGCGAACTCCAGGTGGATGCTGCGGACGACATCGGCGAACAGCTCCGAGTAGAGCACCCAGTCCTCGGGGCACGGGGTGCTCAACTCCAGCGAGAGCAGCTGGGACTCGTTCGGCAGCGGCAGGTGCACCTGGATCACCGAGGTGGTCAGCGTCCCGTCGACGAGCGGGACCGCCAGGCCGTCCAGCGGGGTCGACCCGTCGTCGACCGGGGTCGCCACGGCGTCGATCACCGCCACCGCCCGCCCGGCCGGCAGCTCGATCGCCGTCACCTCCGCCTCCGGACGGGACAGGGCCAGGCGGGTGAGCAGGAAGTCCACCGCGCCCGGGTATTCGGTGCCGACCAGCGGGCACACCGAGGCCACGATCGACGCCGTGCTGGGGCGGCCGTCCACGTCCACCAGGCACATCCCGGCGTGGATCACCCCGGCCTCGGCCATCGGCGGGATCAGCTCGGCCAGTGCCACGGCCCAGCGCACCCGCATCTCCTCGGGATGGGAGGCCAGCACCTCGCAGACCAGCTCCCAGAGCTCCTCGGCCACCTCGTCGTCGGTGCCCAGTACCGGGACCTCGTGGAAGGCGGGCGGGACGACGAAGCGGATCTGGAGCCGGGTGTCCTCGGTGGCTGTCGGAATGTCGGACATCGGGCCTTCCACGGAGGTCATGAGGGCTTGCGGATCCGGTTGCGGACGTCCAGCCAGGACGGCGGGACGGGGACCGGGACGCCGTACGCGCGGGCCTCGACGAGCAGGCCGAGGTAGGCGTTGGCCCGGTCGCGCAGGCCGGAGCGGTGCCAGGTCCAGTGCGTCTTCAGTGCGGGGAGAGCTGTGAGCACACAGGTGGCCACCAGGCCGCCGATGACGAGGATGGACTGCCGGCGCTGCTCGGAGTAGGTGAAGTCCGAGCCGAGAACACCGACCATCACGGCCACGACGAGGACCAGGGCGAAGATCTTGCTCCACATCGATCTCCGGCGGACGGTGCGTTTCTGCGCGGTGAGCAGCCCCCGGACCGCCTGTTCGTCCAGGAAGTCGACACCGTACGGGGCGCCGAGTTCACGGGCCCGGGCGGCCAGTGTCCAGTGCTGTGCGAGCGCGGCCGGCGGGAGCACCGGGAACCTGGGGTCGATCACGGCGCCGGCCGGCCACCACGAGCCGGGCTGCGCAGCGAGGCCGGGCCTGGTGACCTCGGAGACCCGCATGCGGCCGCGGTCGCGCATGTGGAGGTCGAGGGCCCACCCGGCACCGGCGAGCAGCAGGCCTACGAACGGCCCGCCGGGGCTGACCAGCGGGACGAGGCCGACGGTGTAGCCGCAGGTGGCACTGATCGCGGTGAGCGCGCACCAGCGGCGGAACCGGCGGGTGCGGTCAGTGGGCCCGGGGACGCGGGCGGCGCGGCGCCGCTGGCGGCGGGCCTTGAGACCGGCCTCGCGCTGGTCGGCGAGCCGCTGCCGACGGTGGCGGCGGGTGCGCTGGGCCGGGGTCTCACCGGCGTCGGCGAGCCGCTTGTCCTCCCGGGCGCGGAGGCGCCGCTTCTCGGTCTCGCGCTCGGTCTCCTCGCGGCGGGCGCGGTCCTCGGGGGTCTCGGTGAGCCGGTCCGCGAGCCGGTCGACCAGGGCGACGAAGTCGTCCCGACCGGCCGGGCCGGGGACGAGGACGTCCTCGACGCGGTGGCGCTCGGCGCGCTCGGCGGCGCTCTCGCCGACCTTCGCGAACGCGCCGTCCATGCGGGCGCGCTGTCCGGCGAGCCGCTCCTCGTACTCGACCTGCTCGCGCGCCGCGCGCTGGGCCTCGGTCTCGGTGAGGAGCTGGCCGATCTGGTCGGCGATCGCCGTGGCCTGCTCGGCGAAGATCTCCCGGGCCGGGGCCCAGAACGCAGCGGCGACGTCCTCCACGGAGGGAGCCGCGGGGCCCGCGCCGCAGCGGCCGGCATCGCCATGCACGCGGCCTTCTCCTGCCTCAAACCCG
>NZ_JBIVVI010000528.1:0-5945 GCF_044757675.1 Kitasatospora sp. NPDC091257 | reverse complement strand
CCCCCGGACGTCCCCAGCGCCGCCCGGCCGAGCCGCAGCAGGCAGTCCCCGAGATCCGGCCTGGTGCTGTGCGGGCGGTTCCGCACCCCGTCGTTGACCAGCGCGAACAGCGCGTGCACCCGGATCCGGGCGGCCGCCGGGTCGAGCCCGGGGTGCACCTGCCGCAGCAGGCCGACCCAGGTGCGCAGGAAGTCCCGCCGGAAGTCCACCGCGGCCCGGCGGTCGGGCGGGGCCAGCCGCTCCGTCTCGCTCAGCATGGCGCCCAGGTAGTCCCCGTTGCGCAGCGCGAAGCCGACGTACGCGCCCAGCCCGGCCTCCAGCGCCGCCCCGGGCCCGGCGGCGGCCGAGATCGCGCCGTCCACCTCGTGCCAGAGCCGCTCGCGGCTGCGCACCAGCGAGGCGGCGAGCAGCTCGGCCTTGCTGTCGAAGTGCCGGTACACACTGGGACCGGATATGCCGACGGCGGCGCCGAGTTGGTCGGTGCTGACGTTGTCGAAGCCGCGCTGGTGGAACAGCCGGACGGCCGCCGCGAGCAGCTCCTCCCGGCGCGCCCGCGACCTGGGCTCCGGCGCCGCCCCGGAGGCGGGCTCCGGCGCCACCGGCACCGGCCCGGCGCAGGGCCCCGTGGCCGTACCGCCCAGGGGGACCGCCAGGACGGCCGCGACCATCCCGCGCAGCAGCGCCTCGGCCCGTCGGGGCTGCGGCGCCGCCGACTGGTAGGACAGCCCGGCGCAGGCCGAGAGCGCCGACCAGCACAGCAACTCGGCGTCCCCGGCGGCGAGTTCCGGCCGTTCCACGCGCAGCACCGCGACCATCAGGGCGACGTCGGCGCGCAGTTCACGGCGCAGCGCCGCCCGCCGGGCCGGCGGCAGCAGCCGGGCGTCGCGCTGCACCAGGGTGCCGAGCGGGCGGTGGCCGACCGCGACGGCGGCCAGCGCGGCGCCGAGGTCGGCGGTGGTGCGGGCCGGGCGCAGGCCTTCGGCGAGTGCGTCCAGGCCCAACCGGACGACCCGGTCCAGCAGTTCGGGCTTGCCGCGGAAGTGCCGGTAGAGCGCGGGCGCGGTGATGCCGACGCCGGCGGCGACCTCGGTCATCGAGACCTGGTGGTAGCCGCTGCGGTGGAAGCGGTCGGCGGCCACGGCCAGGATCTGGGCGCGCCGCCCGGGCGGCCGTCGGACCACCATGGCGAGCCTCCCTCCCCTTCGGCCGGGCACTGGTCCGGCACTGGCCCGGCACCGGTCCGGCACGGCGCCGACCTCTGGAACGGGACCGTGACCGGCGTCGACGGAAGGCTAGCAAGGATTCACTTCGCACCCCCGCCGACCGCGCTCCCCACCGGCTTTCCGCGCCCGGCCGACTCTGGACAGCCGAAGCTACCCCGGATTAACTTGTGGAGCCACCACCAGGCAGGTTCCGCCCCGGCCGGCAGCCCCGGCCGGCGCCGTCGAAGGGAGCGCCGCCGTGCGCCGCACCGTGTTCAACGAGGACCACGAGGCCTTCCGGGAGACCATCCGGGACTTCATCGCCAACGAGGTCGTCCCGGTCTACGAGAGCTGGGAGACCGACGGTCACCCGCCGCGCGACTTCTACCGGCAGCTCGGCGAGCTCGGCGTCTACGGCATCGAGGTGCCGGAGGAGTACGGCGGCGCGGGCGAGAGCGGATTCAAGTACCAGGCGGTGATCGCCGAGGAGACCGCCCGGGCGGGCGTGAGCTTCGGCTCCTCCGGCGTGCACACCGGCCTGGTGCTGCCGTACCTGCTGGAGTACGCGAACGAGGAGCAGAAGCGGCGCTGGCTCCCCGGTTTCGTCTCCGGCGACATCATGACCGCGATCGCGATGACCGAGCCGGGCGCCGGCTCCGACCTCGCGGGCATCTCCACCACCGCGCGGCTCTCCGAGGACGGCACCCACTACGTCCTGAACGGCGCCAAGACCTTCATCACCGGCGGCGTGCTGGCCGATCTCGTCCTGGTAATCTGCCGCACCGCCCCGTACGACCCGGAGAACCGCCGGGCCGGGCTGTCCATCCTCTGCGTGGACACCGCCTCCGCGGGCTACACCGTCGGCCGCAAGCTCCAGAAGATCGGCCTGCGCACCTCGGACACCGCCGAGCTGGCGTTCAGCGACGTCCGGGTGCCGGTGGAGAACCTGCTCGGCGAGGAGGGCAGGGCCTTCTCCTACCTGACCCACAACCTGGTGCAGGAGCGGCTGGCGATCGCCGTCGGCGCGTACGCGGCGGCCGCTGCGGCGGTGCGGTTCGCGGTCCAGTACGTCAAGGACCGCAAGGTGTTCGGCAAGGCGGTGGCCGAGTTCCAGAACACCAAGTTCACCCTGGCCGACTGCGAGGCCCAGGTGGTGGCGCAGCAGTCGATGGTGGACCGGGCACTGGAGCTGTACCAGCACGGCGGGCTGACCGTCGCGGACGCGGCCGCGGCGAAGCTGTTCTGCACCGAGTCGGCCTCCACGGTGATCGACAAGTGCCTCCAGCTGCACGGCGGTTACGGCTACATCCTGGAGTACCCGATCGCCCGGCTCTACACCGACAACCGGGTGTTCCGGATCTACGGCGGCACCAGCGAGGTCATGCGCAGCATCATCGCCAAGTCGCTGGGCCTGTAGGGCCGTTCGGGTCCGACGGCACGGCGGGCCGTCGTTCCGCGGCGGCCCGCCCCGCTGTTCGCCGGCCCGGCGGCCGGTCTCAGTTGGGTGAGCTGTGCTCGGTGCGCCAGGCCTCCCAGCCCGCGTTGGACGCCACCTTCGCCCCCCGCAGGGCCCGCTGGGCGAGCTCGGTCGGCGGAGTGTCCAGACCGCGCACCCAGCTGCGGCCGGCCGCGATCAGCGCGGCGCACACCACCACCGTCCCGGTCGCGCTGAGCAGGGTGCCGATCGCGGTGAGCGCCACGCCGCCGGTGAGCAGCGGGCGGTTGACCTGGAACCCGGAAATGACTCTGTCGTTGGTCGCCATGCCTCCACGATGCGGGCAGTCGGCGGAGCCTGCACCTCGGACCGCCCGGCCGCGGCACCTCCGGGTGCGGGGTACCCGGGCGTCCGCGACCCTGGGCTCACGAAGTGCGCCCGGAGCCAGGAGGAGGCGCGGTGCCCGATCTCGAACAGCTCGCCGTGGAGCACGCCGCCCGGGCGGCGGAGAGCCCGCACGGGCGCAGCGCCCACCTGGTCCTGCACGACGGGATCCTGCGGCAGACCGTGATCGCGCTGACCGCGGGCACCACGCTGGACGAGCACAACCCGCCCGCCGCGGGCAGCGTCCAGGTGCTGCGCGGCCGGGTCTCGCTGACCATCGCCGGCCGGCGGCTGGAACTGTCGGCCGGCCACCTGGAGCCCGTCCCGCAGGAGCGGCACGGGCTGCTGGCGCACGTCGACTCGGTGGTGCTGCTGACCGCCGTCACCGCGTAGCGGGAGAGGGCTCCGCAGCGGGCGCGGACTCCTCAGCGGGCGAGAGCTCAGTAGCGGGTCAGTGCTCCACGGGGGCGAACACGCTGTCACTGACCAGCCGCAGTCCCCGCAGGAAGTCCTGCCCGCTGGGCGCGAGCTCGGGCGCGGCCAGCCACTGGGCACAGTAGCCGGCCAGCAGCGTCTGGTAGAAGGATCCGCGGGCGACCTCCTCCGCGGTGTCCGGCACCTCGGGCAGCCCCTGGAACACCGCGGCCAGTCCGAGCCGGCCCTCCTTCTGCGCCGCCGCGAAGGCGTCCGCCAGGTCGGGGGCGTGCCCCGCCTGGGCGAGCGCCTCGAACTGGGCCGCCCAGAGCCCGCGGTGCTCGACGAAGACGTCCCGCAGGCCGTCCCAGACGGCCGCGAAGCGCACCTCCGGGTCGTCCGACACCTGGTTGGCGGCGATCACCACCGCGCCCAGGGCCTCCCCCATCTCCCCGATCGCCTCGATCATCGCCGCGTTGAGCAGCGCCTCCTTCGAGCCGAAGTGATAGCCGATCGCGGCCAGGCTGACGCCGGAGGCGGTCGCGATGTCGCGGGCGGTGGTGCGGCCGTAGCCCTTCTCGTACAGGCAGCGCTTGGCGCCGCCCATCAGGTCTTCGCGGTTTCCCATGCCCCGATCCTACGGAAGCCATGGACGAATGTCTCGCACATTCGTCTCACTCGATCGTCCGTCTCACTCGATCGTCCGTCTCACTCGATCGTCCGTCTTGCACGAGCGACTTGTACATACGTACTAGACAAGCGTCTGAGTCATCCGTACGGTCTTCCCCATGACCGCAACCACCGGCCGCGCAGGCCGTCGCGAATGGATCGGCCTGGCCGTCCTCCTGCTCCCGACCCTCGTCCTCACCATGGACATGGGCGTGCTCTTCTTCGCCGTCCCGTACATCTCCACCACGCTGGCGCCGAGCGGCACCCAGCAGCTGTGGATCATGGACATGTACTCGTTCCTGCTGGCCGGACTGCTCATCACGATGGGCGCGCTGGGCGACCGGATCGGCCGCCGCCGACTGCTGATGATCGGCGCCGCCGGCTTCGCGGGCGCCTCGCTGCTGGCCGCCTGGTCGCACGACGCCAACCAGCTGATCGCGGCGCGTGCGCTGCTCGGCGCCGCCGGGGCCACCGTGATGCCCTCGACCCTCGCGCTGATCCGCAACATGTTCCACGACCCCAAGCAGCGGCAGATCGCGCTCGGCGCCTGGGGCGGCATCCTGACCGCCGGGGCCACCCTCGGCCCGGTCGCCGGCGGGCTCCTGCTGGAGCACTTCTGGTGGGGCTCGGCCTTCCTGCTCGCCGTCCCGGTGATGGCCCTGGTGCTGCTGGCCGCGCCCGTCCTGCTCCCCGAGTACCGCTCCACCGGCCGCACCGGCCGCTTCGACCTGCTCGGCGCCGTGCTCTCGCTGACCGCGATCCTGCCGCTGGTCTACGGCGTCAAGACGATCGCCGTCGAGGGCTGGAGCCCGCTGCCCGGGCTGGCCGTCCCCGCCGGACTGCTGCTGGCCGGTGCCTTCGTGCGGCGCCAGCGCACCGCCGCGAACCCGCTGCTCGACCTGAGCCTGTTCCGGATCCGCACCTTCAGCGGCGCGATCAGCGTCAACAGCATCGCGATGTTCGCGATGATGGGCTTCTCCCTCTTCACTTCGCAGTACCTCCAGCTGGTCAAGGGCATGAGCCCGCTGACCGCCTCGCTCTGGTCGCTGGTGCCGAGCGTGGGCGTCGGCGCCGCGGTCGGGACCAGCTCGGCGCTGGCCGGGAAGGTCCGCCCGGCGGTGCTGATGGGCGGCGGCTTCCTGGTCGGCTCGGCGGGCTTCGCGATGATGACCCTGGTCGGCCCGCACTCCCCGCTGGCGCTCATCCTCACCGCGGCCGGCGTGCTGGCCGCCGGGACGGTCGGCACCATGACGATGACCGCCGAGATGGTCGTCTCCGCCGCCCCGGTCGAGCAGGCCGGCGCCGCCTCCGCCACCTCCGAGACCGCCGTCGAGCTCGGCAGCTCGCTCGGCATCGCCCTGCTCGGCGCGGCCGGCGCCGCGGTCTACCGGCATCGGCTGGACGGCGCCCTCCCGGCCGGGGTCGACGGCGAGGCCGCCCGGACCGCCCAGGACACCCTCGGCGGAGCGGTCACCGTCGCCGCCCACCTGCCCGGCCGACTCGGCGCCGACCTGCTGGAGACCACCCGCACCGCCTTCACCGACGGCCTGCACGTCGCGGCCGTGGTCGGCCTGGTCTTCGCCCTGGGCGCCGCCGTCCTGGCCTACCGCCTGATGCGGCACCTCCCGGCCGCCGCCCCCGCCACCGCCCCGGAGCCCGCTCCGGAGCCCGCCGCCGTCTGACCCGTCCGACCCGTCCGGCCCGTCCGGCCCGTCCGGCCCGTCCGGCCCGATCCACGCGAGTCATCGAGAGCCCCCGCCCATCCCGGGCGGGGTCTCTCCGCCGTCCCGGGAGCCGCCGTCCCGCCCCCGCACAGCGGTCGCGCCGAGCGCCCGCGAGCC
>NZ_JBIVVI010000527.1:0-5966 GCF_044757675.1 Kitasatospora sp. NPDC091257 | reverse complement strand
CCCGTCGGACGCGCCCTCAACGCCTCCCGCCAGACCGTCAAGGCCGCCCTCAACCGGGTGCGGACGGCCGCGCGCACCCTCGGCCGCAAGCTCCTCGACAGCACGTTGGGCCGCGCCCTCACCAACGGCGCGCACAGGCTCCGCGACGCCTACCGCAAGCAGCGCGACCGCCTGCGTGCCTGGCACCGGAAGCGCCAGCAGCAACGCGCCCAGCGCCGCGCCCACGAGAACTCGCCGGAGGCGAAGCAGAACCGCCTTGACCTGATCGCCGCCCGCATCCGGCCACGGATCCAGCGCCTGCTCCACCGAGGCGTCCGGGGCCCGGTGCTGCGGGCGCTGCTCGCCGCGATGCGCATGTGGTACCGGCTGTCGAGCCTGGGCATCGAGGGCGACAGGAACTTCGCCGTCACGGCCACCCTCAATCCGCAGGTGAAGCTCACCGACGCGCTCACCCTGGACGAGCGGGACCTGCTGGCGATGCTCGACGAGCTGTCCGCCGAGATCCTGAACCACTCCCGGACCGTCAGCGGTGCGAACCGGATCCACCGGAAGGACGACGATTCCGCGGCGGACCAACGGCGGTTCGGAGTCCCCCAGGGAGTCGGCTTCGCCTCGATGGCCCGGTTCATGAACCATCAGGGCCCGAGCATGGCGGGCTTCGACCACGCGAACGAGAGCGCACACGACGTGTTCGAGTTCGAGGACGGGCCCGACCGGACCCCGGCCGCCGTCACGCACACCGTGCTGCGCGAGACCAACAAGATGCGGAACGCCCAGCAGAAGCGGATCGCGGCCGGTGCCGACAAGGAGGAGCAGGAGAGCCTCCGGGCGGTCGAGAGCGCCCAGCGCCTCCAGCGGGCCGTGATCAAGCGGCAGCACGAGAACGGCCAGGCCGAGGAGCATCTGCGCTACCGGGGCCGCAAGAACCGTGCCGGCACGTTCAAGGAGGGCATCGCCGAACGGATCCTCAACGACCCCGACCACAACCGCGAGGTGGTCGAGGGGGTCCGGACGATGGCCGCCGGCGGCCGGGTCGACGGGCAGGTGGGGCGCGACGCCGCGTTCCTCGGCAGCCTGATCATGGGCAAGGAGGTCCACCGGAACGATCGGTCGATCATCCACTCGGGGATGCTGCTGCAGATGGCCGCCGAGGGCAGCCGGGTCTCCGGGGTCGCCCCGACCGCCGACCCGAAGACCAGCCTCCCCGGCCTCCGGGTCCACCGGGGCGAGGCGATGCCCGTCGCCGAGGCGCTGAAGTACCTCCCGATGGAGGGGGGAGGTGCCATGGAGCAGGCCAGGACGCTCGACCGGCAGCGCGCGAAGGAGCGTGAATCGGGTGCGGACACGAGCGAGAAGGCCTTCAACGGAAAGAACATCCAGGGGCTGGCCAACCGTGAAATCCTGGTGATCCAGATGTGGATCAAGTCCCTTGACATCAAGACCGAGAAAGGAAGCGAGATCACCACTCTCGAACAACTCAAGGGCCGGATCCGCGAAAAGCTTTTCCACTTGTACGGACTGAAGTAGCTCCCCGAGGTGATCGACCGATGACCGAGATTTTCGACCGAAGCCGACGGCTGGTCCTGCGGGACGACGCCGACGAATCCGCCGTGGAGGAACTGGCCGCGCTGATCGGCTGGCCGCGGCGCATCGACATTCCCGCGGACCCCGAGGAATGGACGCCCCGCCAGATCTCCTGGTACGTCGGCCCGGCCATCGTCCTCACCTACTGCGAGGATCTCCTCTCCGGTTTCTTCTATGTGATGATCACCGGTTCGGACGAGAAGGTCATCCGGAGCACGGTGGAACTCGCGGAGTCCACGCTGAACACCTGGCGGCTCCCCGAACTCGTCCGAAGTGCCGACCCCGAGGCGGATCCGGACACCTACGCGGCGGAGGTCCTGCGTCTGGGGCTGGGAGCACCGGTGGAATTCGACGAGGAATTCTTCCGGAGCGTCCGCCGCGCTCTGCGGAGCGATCAGCCGGAGGTCCGGAAGAACGCGGTGTGGGCGATCACGTACGAGCCGTGGCCCGCCTACGCGCCGCTGTTGGAGGAACTGCTGGACGAAGAGCAGGACGAGGAGGTGGCCGACATCGCCCGGTCCGTGCTTGAGGAGATGGCAGCGACGTGACGTACATGGACGCCCCCAAGCCCATCAGGGCCGGGCTGGTCATCGTCGATCCGCAGCGGGGGACGCCGCAGCGGATCGTCGTGCTGCAGTTCAACCCCGACAGCCTGGATCGGTCGCTCGCCCCGCAGGTGGCAGGAGCCGACGGGAGCGGGGACCGGACGGAGGCGTTGCGGCTGAAGGGTCCAGCCGTGGAGACGTGGAAGTTCACGGCGGAGCTGGACGCCACCGACCAGCTGGAGGTGCCGGCGCCGAACGGGATCCATCCGCAGTTGGCCACCTTGGAGTTGCTGGTGCAGCCGGCCAGTGCGCAGCTGCGGAGCAATCAGGCGCTGGCCGCGCTCGGGACGCTGGAGATCACCCCGATCGAGGCCCCGCTGACCCTCTTCACCTGGGGTGGGAAGCGGATCCTGCCGGTGCGGCTGACCGAACTGACCATCACCGAGGAGGCGTTCGACATCGAGCTGAATCCGATCAGGGCCGCCGTCGCGATCGGCCTGCGCGTCCTGACCGTCAGTGATCTGCCGACCGGGCACCGCGGGGCGGAGCTGTACCTCGCACACCTGGCGCAGAAGGAGCGGCTGGTCGGCACGACGGCCGGTGGCCGGCTGGGCGCGCTCGGCCTCGGAGGGGGGTTCTGATGACCGTCAACGACCCGCCGAACGCGCTGCCCGCGCCCTCGCCGTACCCGCTGACCAGCCGGTACCACGGCATCCCGGTCGTCTTGCACACCGAGCCGAACGGGCGGCACGTCCCTTTCCTCAAGCGGCGGTTGTTGCCCAGTGCGGACGGCCTGACCCCGCTCGCCGAGCACACCGTCAGCGCCGGCGACCGCCCCGACCTGCTGGCCTACCGCTACCTCGGCAGCGCCGACCGGTGGTGGCGGATCGCCGACGCCAATCCGGTCCTCGATCCGCGGGAGCTGACCGCGACCCCGGGCCGGCGGATCACCATCGCGCTACCCGGCGCGGTGCCCGGGCCGGGGGTGGGGAATGACTGACGCCTCGGCCGTCACGGGGGGCGGGCCGATCGGGTCGATCCACCTGAGCCTGCTGATGGGCCCGCAGCTCCCGGTGCCGGTGCCGCAGCCGGTGACCGACGCGCTGCTGTCGGCGCAGGTCACGGTGGCCTCCGGGCAGCGCAGCGGGTTCCAGCTG
Organism: Kitasatospora sp. NPDC091257; assembly: GCF_044757675.1. Lineage (NCBI taxonomy): Bacteria > Bacillati > Actinomycetota > Actinomycetes > Kitasatosporales > Streptomycetaceae > Kitasatospora > Kitasatospora sp. NPDC091257. The sequence goes on along the minus strand of NZ_JBIVVI010000527.1, from coordinate 2,680 downwards.
GCCTTCGACCTGTCGAAGCACGGTCTGATCAACACCGCGTTGCTGCCGGGCGGCTTCTTCGACCCGAAGGTCAGGGTCGTGCTGATGGTGACCGTCACGGGCACCCCGACCGTGCTGATGGACGGTGTGATCATCCGCCAGGAGGTCGGCATCAGCAACCAGCCCGGCCAGTCCACGCTCACCGTCACCGGCGAGGACCTGACGGTGCTGATGGACCTGGAGGAGCAGGCCGGCGTGCCGTTCCCCGCGATGTCCCCGGCGGCCCGGGTGGCCGCGATCATCGCCAAGTACGGGCAGTACGGCATCGTGCCGCTGGTCATCCCCGAGCTGGTGCCGCAGACGCCGATGCCGACCCGGCGGATCGACTTCCAGAAGGGCACCGACCTCGGGTACGTCAACGAGCTGGCGAAGGCCAACGGTTACGTGTTCTACCTCGACCCCGGCCCGGCCCCCGGGATGAGCCGCGGCTACTGGGGCCCGGAGATCCGGCTCGGTGTGCCGCAGCACGCGCTGAACGTGAACATGGACGCGCTGTCGAACGTCGACCAGCTCACCTTCGCCTTCGACGGGACCGCCCGCGAGGAGCCGGAGGCCCGCGTCCAGTTCCCGGCGACCAAGGTGTCCGCCGTCCTGCCGGTGCCGGAGGTCAGCATCCTGCGTCCGCCGCTCGCGCTCAGGCCCGCGCCGGCGCTGAAGAAGAAGGTCATCGCCGACACCGCCAAGAAGGACAGCTCCCAGGCCGTCGCCGAGACCATCGCCAAGGCGATGCAGTCGGCGGACGCCGTCTCGGGCTCCGGCCAGCTCGACGTCGTCCGGTACGGCCACGTGCTGCGGCCGCGCGAGCTGGTCGGCGTCCGCGGCGCCGGACTCACCTACGACGGCCTGTACTTCGTCAAGAGCGTCACCCACAACCTCAAGCGCGGCTCGTACACCCAGAACTTCACACTGACCCGCGAGGGCCTGATCGCCCTCCAGCCGACCGTCGTCCCCTGACGCTGCAGCAGGAGTTGCCCACATGGCCGAACCGACCCGCTACCTCGGCAAGTTCCGGGGGACGGTGGTGAACAACGTCGACCCGCTCGGGATCGGCCGCATCCAGGCCCAGGTGCCCGACGTGCTGGGCGAGGTCGCGTCGACCTGGGCGATGCCCTGCTTCCCGGTGGCCGGCCCGGGAATGGGGCACTACGCCGTCCCGCCGGTGGGGGCGGGCGTGTGGATGGAGTTCGAGCAGGGCGACCAGAGCTATCCGATCTGGACGGGCTGCTGGTACGGCTCCGCCTCCGAGGTGCCGGTGGAGGCGACGACCGGCCCGCCGGGCGTGCCGAACCAGGTGCTGGAGACCACCGGGCGGCGGGCGATCGTGCTGTCCGACGACCCGACCACGGGGATCACCCTCCACACACCGAGCGGGGCCTCGATCGTGATCAACGACTCGGGCATCCGGATCAGCAACGGCCAGGGCGCCTCGATCTCGCTCGTCGGCGCCACCGTTTCCATCAACCAGGACGCCCTGAGCGTGACCTGACGGGGGAGAGACTCGTGCCCGGAAATCTGCTGCACGTCAATGCGACGGTGACCTGCCCGCACGGCGCCCAGGCGACGGCCCTGCCCGCCCAGGCCCGGGTGCTGGTCGCCGGCCAGGCCGTCACCAGCACGGCCGACCTGTACACCGTGACCGGCTGCCCGTTCACCGTGGCCGGCAAGCCCCAGCCCTGCGTCACGATCCGCTGGGTGGTGCCGTCCGCCCGGATCCGGGTGAACGGCTCCCCCGCGCTGCCGCAGTCCGCCGTCGGGCTGTGCCAGAGCGCCGAGCAGGTCCCTCAGGGGCCGCCGGTCGTGACCGTCGTCCAGCAGCGGGCGGTGGGGGTATGAGCACCCCGACGAGCACCGCACAGTTCGACGGGCCCGGCGCCCAGCCGACGGCTCCGCTGCCCGGCCCGGCCCGGACGGACATCGCGTTCCCGTTCCGGATCGACAGCCGCGGGCGCACCGCCGAGGCGGCGTACGACGACCACGTGCGCGACCTGATCGAGCAGTTGCTGTTCACCAGCCCGGGCGAGCGGGTCATGCACCCGGACTTCGGCTGCGGGCTGCTCGACCTGGTCTTCGCGCCGAACAGCCCGGAGCTGGCGGCCACCCTGCAACTGTCCGTCCAGGCGGCGCTGCAGCGGTGGCTCGGCGACGTCATCGAGGTCGCCGCGCTCGACGTGGAGAGCGAGGACAACGTGGTGCGGGTCGAGCTGGCGTACGTCGTGCGCCGGACCGGTACCCAGCGGCAGGACGTCTTCGAGGGCGGGGTGGCGGCATGACCGGGCGATCCGAACGTCCGACGGCACGGTGCGGGACGGAACTGCGGCGCGCCGACGTGCGCGCGGCGCACCTGCTGGGCGTGGACGGCGCCGAGCTGGAGGACGACGGGCGCACGCTGAGCGTGACCTTCCTCGGCCGGGCGCCGCAGGAGCTGGGCCCGGAGAACATCCGCGTCGACGGCGGCCGGCGGATCACCGGCCTGCGCGCCGTCGCGGTCGACATCGAGCGCGCGGACGACCAGGAGCTGGACGACCGGATGCACGTCACCCTCGACCGCACCGGCGACACCTCCCGCTACCGACTGACCGTGGTCGAGGCGGACGCCTACGGCCGGCCGGGCCCCCGCCCGTACCCGGGCTTCGACCCGAGG
>NZ_JBIVVI010000526.1:0-5970 GCF_044757675.1 Kitasatospora sp. NPDC091257 | reverse complement strand
GGTGAGGTCCCCGTGGGGTCCGTCGAAGGTGTAGTAGGTGACCTTCATGGTGGTCGTGCCGCCGCGCCGGTCGCCCGGGTCGACCTCGAAGGCCGCGAAGCCGTGGGCGTGGGTGCGGTCCTGGACGGCGGCCCAGGGCGCGTCCTCGGTGACCCAGACCGACTCCCGGTAGGGCGCGCCCGGCTTCGGGTCCTCCAGCCCGACGACCACCCGGCCCTTGGGCTTCTCGAAGAGGTCGTCCTGCGTGGTGGCGGCGTTGCCGCCGGCCCCGATGATCATGTGGACGGTGCCCCGCCCGGTGTCGACGAGGTCGGTGCGGGTGTCGGTCGGCACCGGGGTGCGGGTGTCGTTGGGCAGGGTGCCGCGGACGGGGTGGGAGCGCTCGTAGTAGTGCTCGTGGCCGCACACCACCAGGTCGACCCCGTAGGCGTCGAACAGCGGGCCCCAGGTCTCGCGGAGGCCGAGGTCGCTGCCGGAGCCGTGCATCGAGCTGGAGATCATCGGGTGGTGCATGCAGACCACGATCCAGTCGATCGCCCGGTTGCCCCGGGCCGCCCGCAGCTCCCGCTCCAGCCAGCGCCGTTGGGCTCCTCCTGAGTAGCCGCGCAGGTAGACGTCGCCGGAGTTCTGGATGGCCTCGTCGTCGTTGGCGAGGCTGATGAAGCGCACCGAGCCGACGGTGAAGGCGTACCACATGCCCCGGGTCTCCTCGTCGGAGGAGGCCGAGGAATCGGGGAGGGTGAAGTAGGCCTGGTAGCCGGTCGCGCCGATCGGGCCGTTGCCGCCCTCGTTCTCGTGGTTGCCGACGCAGGGCATCCAGGGCCGCAGCCGGGTGGAGCGGCTGTTGCTGATGAACCAGTCGGCCCAGGTCGCGGTGCGGCTCTGGCCGTGGCGGCCGGCGTAGGAGGAGTAGCAGAGGTCGCCGTTGATGAGGTTGAACAGCGGCCCGACGCGTTCGACGGCGGCGACGATGTCGGCGGAGGCCGCGGTGCCGACCTGGCTGCTCATGAACACGGGGTACTTGCCGAGCGGGGAGGGCATGCCGTCGGGGAAGGTGATCCGGCGGCGGAGGTTGGGCGCGGCCTGGTCCCCGAAGCTCGTGAAGGTGAAGGGGGTTCGGCCGCGCGGGGCGGTGGTGAAGGTGCCGGTCTCGGCGTTGGCGCCGTCGTGGCCGGCGCTGTAGAGGTAGGTGGTGCCCGGGCGCAGCCCGGTGAGCCGCGCGTGGTGGACGTACACCTCGACCTTGTCGATCGAGTCCCGGTAGGTACGGGTCTCGGCCTGGACGACCCGGCCGAGGCCGCCGTCCGGTGAGCCGTACCGCACCTGTGGTCGGCGCACGGACTGCGGGGTGAGCCAGGAGACGGTCATCTCCGTACTGGCGTCGGTGCCGAACTGCAGGTGCAGCCCGGTCACCGAGGCCGTTCCGGCGCGGTGCGGGGTGGTCTGCAGGAGCGGACCGGCGGGCGCGTCGTCGGCCGGCTGGGCGGCCGCGGGTTGCGCGGCCGCCGTCCCTGCCGCCACGAGGGCGGCTCCGGCCGCCGAGGTGCCCTTGAGGATGGACCTGCGTGCAATGGTCATGAAATCTCCGCCTGCCGAGTGGGGGGTTCGACGGGCAGTCACTTTAATGACATGAGCACGTAAAGACGATCGTTTTGACAGGGAAGGATCCGACTATGCCTTGCGGCCGACTCCCCCGTACACCGAGACCGTGTCCCCTCCCGGGGTCGGGACCTCGGCGAGCTCCGGGTGCCAGTGGTTGATCAGGACCACCCCCGGATCGTCCAACTCCAGCCCGGCGAAGAAGAGTTCGACGCGCTCGCGCGAGCGGAAGTGAAGCGTGATCCCGGCCTCCTCGTACCGGCGGGCGGCGGCCGCGCTGCGCTCCGGCGCGATGTCGGCCGTCCCCGCGGACAGCGCGAGGAAGCTGCCGGCGGGCAGGGCGTCCAGGATCTTGCGGACGGGCGGGTGCGCGGCCTCGTCGGAGAGGAAGTGGACGATGTTGATGAGCGTCAGGGCGACCGGCTCGCGGAGGTCCAGGGTGCCGGCCACCGCCGGGTCGGCGAGGAACCGCTCCGGTTCGCGCAGGTCGCCCTGGACGTAGGCGGTGCGGCCCTCGGGGGTGCTGGTGAGCAGGGCGCGCGAGTGGGCGAGCACGATCGGGTCGTTGTCGACGTAGACCACGCGGCAGGCCGGGTCGACGGACTGCACGATCTCGTGCAGATTGGGCGCGGTCGGAATGCCGGTGCCGACGTCCAGGAACTGGCGCACGCCGTGCACCTCGGCGAGCCGGCGCACCATCCGGTGCATCACGGCGCGGGCCGCGGTGGCGTCCGCGCGCACGCCGGGCAGGTCGGCCAGGACGCGGTCGCCGACCTCGCGGTCCGCGGGGAAGTTGGTCTTGCCGCCGAGCAGGTAGTCGTAGACCCGGGCCGAGTGCGCCCGGTCGGTGCGCAGGTCCACCTGCGGCGGCTCCTCGAACCCGGGCTCGGTCAGCCAGCTCTCCGACAGGCCGGTCCCCGGCGGACGGTCGTAGGACCCCCAGTCGTCCGAACCCCAGTCGTCCGGACCACCGACACCCGGACCGGCGTCCGATGTTCCGGCGTCCCGTCCGGCAGTGTCCGGTATGTCCGCAGCCGATGCGTCGGCACCCATGCTCCGCCCTCCCCGATCAGCAATGGTCCGGACCACTCAACCACAGTGGATGACTGTCCGTCAGGCGGTTCCCGGTGTCCGCTGAACCGAGGCTTCCGCGCCCCGCACGGCCGCGGCGAAGGACGGCACCTTCATCGCCGTCAGCAGCGCGAGGGCCGGGCCGGCCGTGCAGACGGTGACGTATCCGGGGATCAGGCCCAGCAGATGACGGCCGTTCAGCCACTCGGCGAGCAGCGGGAAGGTGCCGCCGAACGCGGCGATGGTGGTCGCGTTGACCACGCCGAGGCCGACCGCCCGCACCTCGGTCGGGAACAGCAGCCCGGTGAAGACGTTGAGCGTGCCGAGCACCGTGGCCACCAGCATCCCCAGCAGCACGGCGACGACCTGGAACGGCAGCCAGCCCTGGCGCAGCCCGGCGAGCAGGATGCCGACCATCGGGATCGGCAGACCGAAGCCGATCCGGGCGACCGGCAGCAGGCCGAAGCGGTCGGCGGCGACGCCGGTGAGCAGCATGGTGGCCAGCACCACGACGAGCACCACCGTCATGAAGGAGGCCGCCTCCTCCTTGCCGACCACGTGGTAGGCGGCGGCGTACTGCGGCAGGTACGCCAGCGCGAAGTAGTAACCGACCGTCCCCCCGAGGGTGTTGAGGAAGACGGTGAGCACCGCCCAGCGGTGCTCGCGCAGCGTCCGCACGAACGGCGGGCGGGCGGTGCGCCGCGCGCGCTCCCGGGTGCGGCGGAACTCCGCGCTCTCCGGCGCCCACCGCCGTACCCAGACGGCGGCCAGCCCGAGCAGTGCGGCGACCGCGAAGCCCAGGCGCCAACCACCGTTCTCCAGACCGGACTTGCCGATGGTGTGGATCAGCACGGTGAGCACCCCGAAGGAGAGCAGCGAGCCGAGGACGATCCCGCCGTAGGAGATCGAGCTGAACGCGAAGCGGTGCCGCGGCGGGGCGGTCTCGGTCACGTACGCGGCCACGCTCGGCGCCTCCCCGCCGAAGGCGAGCCCCTGCACCACCCGGGCGAGCACGGCCAGCAGTGCCGCCCAGACCCCGATGGCCTGTTGGCCGGGGATCACGGCGATGCCCAGGCTGGCGGCGGCGATCACCGCCATGCCGAGGCTCAGCGCGAAGCGCCGTCCCCTGGTGTCGCTGAGGCGCCCGATCAGGAAGGAGCCGACCGGCCGGGCGACGAAGCCCACCGCGAAGGTGACGTACGCGCCGAGCACGCCGCTGACGCCGTGCTTGCCGTGCCCGAAGAGGTCCGCCGCGAAGTAGGGCGCGAGGACGGCGTAGATGCTCCAGTCGAAGGACTCGACCACTGATCCGACCGTCGCCGCGGCCAACTCCCTCCGCCGGCCACCGACTTCCGCCTGCTCACGGAGCGGGGCCACCGCACTGCTTTCTGTCATGACCTCAGCATGGCATCGTTCGGCGCCCCGCGGAATCACCCCTCGCGCCCGGCGGACGGCATCACCCCCGACCACCGCGGGAGCGGCGCCGTGCGGAGAACTCCGAGAATCCCATGTGACCGATGTGACAGGCAGGTGATATTCCTGTGCCGTGCATTTCATGATCACCAGGAATCCGCGGCGCATCCTGCCCGCCGCCGCAGCAGCCGTCGCCACCGCAGCCCTGCTGGCCGGCTGCACCGGCGGGAGCGGCACGGCCGCCGCGCCCGCGACCACCGCGGCCCCCGCCGGCGCGACGCCGACGGCCACCCCGACGCCCACCCCGACCGTCAAGCCCACCGGTGCCGCCGACCCGGCGCTCAAGGCCTTCTACGGCCAGCAGCTCGCCTGGGGCCCCTGCGCGAAGGACCCGCAGAACAAGGAGGACATCTCAGCGCTCCAGTGCGCCGCCCTCAAGGTCCCGCTCGACTACACCGCCCCGGCCGCCGGCACCCTGGACGTCGCCGTGGTCCGCAACCCGGCCACCAAGCCCGACCAGCGGATCGGCTCGCTGCTGCTCAACCCCGGCGGCCCGGGCGGCTCCGGCGTCCAGATGGTCACCTACGACCCCAAGGGCCTCGACGGCCCGCTGCACGACCGCTACGACATCGTCGGCTTCGACCCGCGCGGCACCGGCGGCACCAGCCCGCTCAACTGCCTGGACGACCGGGCCCGGGACGCCTGGCTCAACACCGACCAGGCCGGCGACGACCACGGCAAGCAGCTCGCCGACGCCTGCCAGGCCAAGTACGCACAGGTCCTGCCCTTCGTCGGCACCCGCAACACCGCCCGGGACATGGACGTGCTGCGCGCCGCCCTCGGCGACCAGAAGCTCAGCTACCTCGGCATGTCCTACGGCACCTACCTCGGCTCGCTCTACACCGAGGAGTTCCCGGACCGGGTCGGCCGGCTCGTCCTGGACGGCGCCACCTCTGCCTCCACCTCGCTGATCCAGCACAACATCGAGCAGTCGGCCGGCTTCGAGCGGGCGCTGAAGGCCTTCGCCGCGGACTGCGTCACCAAGGACGCGTGCCCGCTCGGCAAGGACGCCGACCAGGCCCCGCAGAAGCTCGCCGCCTTCCTCGACGGACTCAAGGACAAGCCGCTCAGGACGGAGAAGGGCCGCACCCTGACCTCCAGCGCGGCCTGGACCGGCGTGCTCAGCCGGCTCTACGGCGGCGAGAAGGCCTGGAACGGCCTGCGCAACTCCATCGGCTGGGCGATGGTGCGCGGCAAGGGCGACTACCTGCTCGACCTCGCCGACGGCTACAACGGCCGTGACGAAGAAGGCCGTTACGGCCCGTCGGCGGACGCCTACACCGCCATCCACTGCGCCGACGGCGCCACCGACGCCCCGGCCGGGGAGCAGTTGCAGGCCGCGCTGACCGACCTCGCCGCCAAGGCCCCGCTGGTCGGCAAGCACGACCCGATGGCCTCGCTGTTCGACCCGGACTGCCGGATCTGGCCGTTCCGCGCGACCGAGAAGCCGCACGTGATCACGTCGGCCGCCACCACCCCGATCGTGGTCGTCGGCACCACCGGGGACCCGGCCACCCCGTACGCCTGGGCCGAGAAGCTCACCGCCGAACTCGGCAACGCCGTCCTGATCAGCCGCGACGGCGAGGGCCACACCGGCTACGGCGCGAGCAAGTGCGTCCGCGCCTCGGTGGACGCGTTCCTGCTGGACGGCACCGTCCCGGCCACGGGCATCCACTGCCCGACGGACTGACCGCGGGCCTGCTCCACCGGCGGCGCCGGGCTCACGGGCCCGGCGCCGCCGCCGTTCCCCGGACCCCGCCCGGCGGACGGGACTCGGTGGCAGAGATCGGGAGTGCGTCGGGGTGGGGGCGAGTGTTGGTAGTGGTG
>NZ_JBIVVI010000525.1:0-5975 GCF_044757675.1 Kitasatospora sp. NPDC091257 | reverse complement strand
TCGGGCCCCCGGCATGCCCGCTCTTCCACAGCAGCCGCATCACGACCACCCGGAAGATCAACTCAGCTCGGCCAGCCCCAACCGAAACGCGGAGGCTAGGGATCCGGCCAATGGCTTCGGGTCAGGTCCGCTTGCGGCTCGCGATCTCGTCAGAGAGCTGCTGCACGTGGGCGGGGTCCGCGTCCCGGGCAAGGGCGACGTAGTGGTCCATGACGGCCGGCCGGTAGCGCACGGGGAACGTCTGTCCTGGGGCGAGTCGGGTGAGCTCGGTGATCGTGAGGTCTTCGTCTGCGATACCGCGGAACAAGATGCCGCCGGCGGTCTCCACGTCGAACATCAGGACCACGCGTGGATTGCCGTTGACCTCCCGCCAGTTGACGAGAACGCCGAGCGCAAGCGCCCCCGTACGCAGTTCCGCATTGCGCTTCCGTGCATCACTGCTCAGGACCGGGTTCGGGGCGACGCCCGGGAAGTCGGGCCCGACGCCGAGCGATTCCCGACTCAGGTCGGGCCTGAGCTGCGCCATCAGATCGTTGAGCTTCTTCTTCGAACCGAACATCCTGGCCCCTCCCTCACACCGGTGCCGAAATCTCGGCCTGGCGCTTCGCCTTCACTGCGATTGTACGTCGCGGCCATTCCCGACCTCCGGCGCATCGCCCCGTCCCGATGGGGTCGCCGTCTGCGGTCGCGGACGGGCTCGGTCGGTGCACCTGTCTGTCGGACGAGCCACGTCCGCACGCCGACAGGAGGACCAAGCCGTGATCGATATTGACCCCAACAGTTCTTCCAGCTCGGCGAACTGGGCCTCTGACAGCTTCGGCACACTCGCGGGACCTGATGAGCTCAGGGCCTCGATGCCGCCCTCGCGCCAGGACCGTCGCCAACGTTCCACCGACCGCTCACTGACCCGTACTTCACGGGCGATCACCGAGGTCCTCTCGTCTGCCTCAAACCGGGCAGCGGCCTCGAACCGAACCTGTTCACGAAACGCCCGCCACTCAGCGGTCAGGCCCCCACCCTGCGCGTACCGCATACCTCCGGCATACCGCAGGGATCACTACCTGTCACTACCCGACAACCAAACGAAAACCTCAGTAACAAGGCTGTGCTCACGCCGCAATCGGGCGGGCACGACATCCCATCAGCGATTCCGCTCCTGGCCGACCGGCAGGGGCAGGATCTGTCAACAGGACTCGAAGTCCAGGGAAGAAAGAGTGCTCACCTGCCGGCGGCTATCAGGCACCGAGTCTGCCGGATGGATCCTCGGTAGGTCTTATTAGGGAATCCGACACCGCCCGAGCAGGCCCTCGCCGCGCTGCGTCCCGGCGAACTGGACACGGACGAGCTCGTCGTCACCGCCGAGCAACTCGCCGTCAATGAACCCGCCGAACCGGGCCTGGCCGCAGGCCGGGTGTGGACGCGGACGATGCTGCCACCGGCTGTTCCGGACGGACAGGTCCGCAGTGCCCTCGGTGGGCCGACCTGCACAAGCTGCGGCGCTATGAGGCGAGGTGGCGGTAGGTGAGGACGCCGGAGGCGGGAGCCAGGGGGGCGATGGTGACATGCTTGCCGGTCCCGGGCGCGTGGACGACCTTGCCGTCACCGATGTAGAGCTGGACATGGCCCCCGCCGTTGGTGATGACCAGGTCGCCCGGCACCAGGGCCCCGCGGGTGGTAGCCCTTCCCGCCTTGGCCATGCCCCAGGTGGTTCGCGGCAGTGCCACCCCGCCGACCTGCCATGCGCGCATCACCAGCCCCGAGCAGTCGAAGGAGCCGGGCCCGGTGGCGCCCCACGCGTACGGCTTGCCGATCTGCGCCCGGGCGAAGGCCACGGCCGCTGCGGTGCCCCTGCCGGCATCGGTCCCGCTGCCCTTGGCCTTGCCGCCCTTCGCGTCACGGCCCCGGTTTTTCTTGCTCCCAGCCCCGGACTTGGCGCTCGAGGACTTCTCCTCCTCGGGCAGCTCACGGATGCCCAGAGCCCCGGGCTCTGCCTCGGGCGTCACCCCGGCCCCGGACGGTGTCCCAATGCCGAAGGCCTGACCGGGCGGGTCCCCGGCGGAGGCCGACCGGATGTCGCTCCCGGTGGAGAACCGGACCGGCACCGCCCCACCGGACGCGTCCGTGACAGTCCCCGCGGCCGGGGAGAAACATGGCACATAAGACCCCCGAACCCACTGGCCGGGCCCGCATCCCATGACGGAATGCTCCGCTCTCAGACCCGGGGCACCCAAGCTCATGCAACGAGCGCGTAGTTGGTGAGCTGCGTGTGTTCCTGTCGGTCAGGATGCAGGCATATCCCTGTATGGTCCCTCCACGGGATGTACTTGGCGATCGGCGCCGTACAACCTGGTCGAGGCCCAGCCCGGCCAGATCGCCGGCGACCGGGCGCACAGCGAGCCGTCCAGGTCATAACCTCCGTCTTCCCGGCTCAGCGGGCACCTGTTCAGAAGCCGTTGTCTTCCCGAGAATGGTGGGCTCGGCCGCGAAGGCGCGACATCTGGACTCAGCCCGTACGATGCTGTCGAAGGCTCAGGCCCAGCTCGCCTGGGCGCAGCTGGGAGACTCGGCCTCAGGGGGTTTCGGCCCGGCACGCGCAGGGCTCCGGATTCGAACTGAATGGATTGGCGCGCTCTGCGCCCAATCGCTGCAGGTCAGGAAGTGTCGGCCCCGCGCTCGCGGGGATAGCTCCGAGAAGATCGTCGGCGGCACCGCCTGGTACCAGTCGGCCCCGCGCTCGCGGGGATAGCTCCGGCCGGGGTCCTTTTCGTGTCTGCGTCCATGTGTCGGCCCCGCGCTCGCGGGGATAGCTCCGTGAAGCGGATGGCGGACGCGCAGCGCGGTGTGTCGGCCCCGAGATCGCGGGGATAGCTCCGAGATCGCGGAAGGGCTCGCCAAGCTGATCGTGGTCGGCCCCGCGCTCGCGGGGATAGCTCCAGGCACCGGCAGCGCGGCTACGGCACGTGGCAGGTCGGCCCCGCGCTCGCGGGGATGGCTCCTGCCAGGCGAGCGGGCATCCGGTGCACTGGGAAGTCGAAGCGCTGGACCGGGACCTGCTGCACGATCTGCTGATGGCGACGGTCGAGCCGTACGTCTACCGCGACGTTCTGGCCGAAGTCCTCGCCGACGACCCCCGCCAACGCGACCGGCTGCGCGCGTTCCTGAACCGGTGGTGAGCTACAGCCGGTCAGGGCCGTTTCTGTGCGCAGCCGTCTCCCCGGTGCTGTCGCTGTTGGGGGATGCCTGTGGCTGGCCTTTTGCCCTGGCCCGCTCGTCGGGGAGACCACCAGTCCCTGGTGTGCCGCTCCGGTCCCGCCGTCCGACCCGTACACGTCGGGTGAGACCTTCGAGGAACTGGCAGGGGTGGAGGCCGTGGAACAGGCGCGGGGCCCGAGTACTGGCGCCGGGTGATCAACTCCGGTCGGAGTCCGCACCGGTCACGGTGTGGGTCCGAGCCTCTGCCAGGCGTCGCTCTTGCCCGGCTCGTCCGTCGCCTTGTGCCACCACTTGGCGCATGAGTAGGAGCCGTTCCATGACACCGTCGAGGTCCAGGCACCGTCGGTGTCCCCGGCGATGATCCTCGTGCCGGCGGTGGTGGCGCTGTCGTCGGCGAATCGCGGGCGGGGTGGACGCCGGTGATGCCACCGTCGTCTGGTCAACGGGATGCTGTTCCGGCAGCGGACCGGCCTCCCCGGGCGGGGCCTGTCATCCCGCTTCGGCAGCTGGAAGACGGTTCACGACCGTCATCGAAGGTGGTCGGCGGGCAGCCGGTCGGACACCGGGTGGTGGCGGGTCCCCGCCCCGCCACCGTGGCGCGTGCGGGGCGGGGACTCCTACGTGATGCTCTTCACCAGCGGCACCGCCAGCTGCATGATGTTCGGCAGTCGGCCCAGGATGTCGTCGCCGCTGAGGAACAGCACCCGGTCGCCGATCCGGGTCATCACGATCTCCGAAGTGCTGTACCGGCCGGTGGGCACCCTCTTCATGTCGAAGGCCTCGGCGCCGAGCCCCGGCACGGGCTGCAACGTCACGGTCATCGGGATCGGGGCACCGTCCACGCTCTTCCCGGTGAAGGTCTTGCAGCGCTCCGCGTACGCCCTCAGGTCGCCGAGCAGTTTGGCCGCGTCGCCGGGGCGGTAGGCGGCCAGGTAGACCTGGACCATGTGCTCCCCGTCGTAGACCTCGTTCATCGCGCCCGAGACCTTGTAACCCTGGGAGAAGAGGGTCCCGGCGAGACGCATCTGGTTGCACGGTTCCGTGATCTGCGGCGGGTCGGCCCGGTACTCGTTGATGGTGGTGCCGGTGTCGACCTGGTTGCCGTTGCCCTTGATCGTCCACCCGGCGGGCAGCACCGCGGCGGTCGGCAGGGACGCGCGCAGGTCCACCCCGGTGAGGAGCGGAGGGCCGGTCGGCGTGCTGCTGGGGGTGCCGAACGCCGGGGCGCCGGACGCCGGGAGCGTCGGCGCGTCCACCGGGGCGGTGCCCGGGGACGTGGCAGGGGTGGCGGTGACGGCCGCCGGCTTGCCGGATGCGGTCACCGTGCCGGAGGAGCACCCCGTGACGACGGCCGCGGCCATCGCGGCCGCGCCCACCGCGAGCGGAATCCTGACGGTGGATCGAACCATGGACGCAAGGACCCCCGTGGATTCGTAGCCGAATGCATTGTTTCGCACACAGGGGTATCACCCCCTTGCGGTGACCATACCTTGGCCTGACGTGGCGCCCGACCGGGTTGCCGGCCTGGGCGTCCTGACGGACCGCCACCTCGCAGCCCGGCTCCCGTGCAGGCACGTGCACGGTGAGGATCGTGCCCGCACCGACCGCCTCGGCGAGGACAACATCACCAGCGTCGAAGTCGACCCGGACATCGCCGCCCGACACCGGCGGGCCGCGACGAGCGGCAACGGAGACGGAGACGGAGACGGAGACGGAAGCGCCGCACCTCCAGGAGTACACCAGCGCGCGCTGCCCACTCTCCCCCATCGGTCCCGCTGGGAGCGGCCGCCGGCCGCCGGCCGCTCCGCCGCTACGGCTGAGGGCGGGCGGCACCGGGTGGCCTTTCTGAGTACGGATGCTCAGGAGTCGTGCCGGGTCGCGCGCATACGGTGGCGGTACGACGCACGGCAGGGGGATGGGGTTGTTCGGCAAGTCGTTGGTGAAGGCGGCTCTGGTGGTGGCGGCGAGCATTGTCGCCCTGATCGGGGTGGCGTTCGCGTTCCAGATCGCTGCATGGTGGTTCATCGGCGCCGACGACTACGCGTCCAAGCCCGGACCCGAGATCGTCCGCCACACTCCGGAGCGGTTCCACGCGCTCAGCGAGCAAACCGTCCGTGACACGTTGGGGGGCCTGAGCCCTGACCTCGTGCTGAGCGACAGGGGCTGTACCGTCAGCCGGTACGAGCCGCGTCCGGACGGCACACCGAGCAAGCTGTCCACCGTCGACCGTCGGTTCACCGCCCGTACCAGGATCAGCGCGTCCCATCGGCAGGAGCTGCGGGACGGCATCGAGGCCGAGTGGCGGCTGCGCGGCCTCCGGCAGAAACCGTCGGCCTGGACCCCGAGCGCCCCGGACGAGGGCCCGGACTACCTCAGCGCCGAAACCTCGGAGGGAATCGCCGTCTGGGTCGCGCTCTCGCCGGAACCGGACCGGACGGTCACCCTCACCATGTCCGTCAGCGGCGGCGACGTCGCGTACGCCCCGGACCGGGCCCGTCCGCTGTCGCCCCTGCGACCGGACATCGAGGACACCTACTGGTCGCGCTGAGCCGGGCACGGCCCTCGTCCGCCGGCGGGCACGTCGGCGACCCGCCGGCCCCGGTTCGGGACACGACGGGCGCCGGAGGAGCCGCCAGTACCAACGCCGTTCAGTCAAACGGCGTTGGTACTAGGCCGCGTATTCGGTCGTGATCAATGGGTTCGGGTGAGGTCCTTGATCCAGATCATTGCGCCGCGGAGGTGAAGGCCGGCGAGGTAGCTTT
>NZ_JBIVVI010000524.1:0-5977 GCF_044757675.1 Kitasatospora sp. NPDC091257 | reverse complement strand
CCCTCGGACACCGGAGCCCGGGTGATCCGGGCCCCCGACGGCAGTCCGGGCACCGCGGCCGGGTGTCCGGCCTGCTCCAGCAGGGCCGAGGGCACCAGCACCACCGCCCGGGTGCCGCCGTACGGGGACGGCCGCAGCGAGACCCGGACCTCGTGCCGGGAGGCGAGGCGCGCGACGACGAACAGACCGAGCCGCAGGTCGTCGCCGAGCGCGGAGACGTCCAGCTCGGGCGGGTTGGCCAGGTACGCGTTGAACCGCTGGTACTCCTGCTCGGTCATGCCGAGCCCGCGGTCCTCGACCTCGACCGCCAGGCCCTCCCCGACCTCCTGAGCCGAGACCTGCACCTGGGTGTACGGCGGGGAGAAGGTGGTGCCGTTCTCGATCAGCTCGGCGACCAGGTGGATGACGTCGGCGACGGCCTGTCCGTCGAGCGAGACGCGCGGCACGCCCTGGACGACGACCCGGGAGTAGCTCTCGGTCTCCGAGACGGCGCTGCGCAGCACGTTGACCATGGGCACGGCGTTGCGCCAGCGCCGGGCGGGCAGGGCGCCGCCGAGAATGACCAGGTTCTCGGCGTTGCGCCGCATCCGGGTGGCCAGGTGGTCGACCGCGAACAGTTCGCGCAGCAGTTCCGGGTCCTCGTGCTCGCGTTCGAGCGCGTCCAGCATGCTGATCTGCCGGTGGATCAGGATCTGGGTGCGCCGGGCGATGTTGAGGAAGACCTTCTTCGTCCCTTCGCGCCCCTGGGCCTGGTGGACGATGGCGGCGATCGCGGCCTGGCGGACGGCGGCGAGGCCCTCCGAGGTCTGCTGGACGTCGTCGCCGGCCCGCCGGGACGGTGCCCAGACGGCCGGGGCGGGCACCTGCTCCCCGGCGCGCAGCCGTCCGACCACCTCGGGGATCTCCTGCTGGGCGAGCGCGAAGGTGTCGGCCCGCAGTCCGGACAGCCGCGCGGACAGGGCCCAGGCGGTCCGGACGCCACGGACCAGGCTGATCAGCAGCACCAGGGCGACGGCCGCGCTGCCGGCCAGCAGTGCGGTGCGCTGTCCGGAGTCGCGCAGCAGGTGGACGGCGTAGCCCCAGGCGGCGGCGAGGCCCAGGCTGGGGACCAGTACGAGGGAGAGGAGCGGGCCGCGGAGCGAGCCGGACCGGCCGGCGCGGTGGCCCGTGCGGGGGGCCGGTATGCCTGGCATCTGATTCCTTGCTGCAGGGCCGATGTTCCTTGCTGCAGGGCCGAGTCGCGGGACCGGGACGCCGGTCCGGACCGGTGGGTCCGAGCGGCGGGGTCGATCCCGTACGGCGCGGCCGGGCTTCAGGGAGTCGGGGCCGGGGGTGCCGGAGCCGGTGACGTGCTGTCACTGCTCCGGCGCGGTGCAGCGCGGCCGTCGACGGCACGGAACGCTATCAGCCCCGGGCGGCGTCGACGCAATATCAACTGGCCCGTCCTGATGGGCTGATGGCGTCGGAGCGAGGTTCGGGCCGGAGGGTCCGCCGGTGCATCGCCGCAGCTCGCGGCCCTCGCCCCGATGGTGCCGACGGTTCCCGGAGGGCGGGGACAACCCCCCGAGGAATTCGCCAGGAACAGGTCAAGTGCCGCTGTGGCAGGTGGGGCCTCAGCCCGCCAGTGGCATCGGCAGCACCCGTCCGCCCCTCCCCGGCGGCTTCTCCACCGAGGCCTCCCGCTGGGCGGCGAGCTCGCTCCAGGCCCAGCTGGTCAGGTCGGACAGCTCCGCCGACCACTGCTTGCCGTACGTGCCCGAGGCGAACTGCCCGAGCCGCAGCCGCTGGACGTCCGAGGTGCCGGCCGGCGGGTAGACGTGGGTGGCGTCCCGCAGGTAGCGCTCGATGCCGAACTCGGGCTGGAGGCCGCGGGCGGCGTGGATCTCCATGGCGTTGCGCGCGGAGTCCAGCGCGTACTCGGTGTTGATGAGCTTGGCGTTCATCAGCTCGGCGTCGCAGGCGCGGCCGTGGTCGAGCAGGTGGGAGGCATGGTAGGCGGCGAGCCTGGCGGTCATCAGCCGGGACTGCATCTCGCCCAGCTTGAGCATGATGTTCGGGAGTTGGCTGAGCGGCTGGCCGTACAGGACGCGTCCCCCGGCGAACCGGACGGTGTCCTCGACGATCGCGGTGTGGATGCCGAGCGCGACGGCGGCGAGGTTGATCCGGCCGTAGAGCGTGGAGGAGGAGTAGGCGACGTCCAGCCCCTGCCCCTCCCGGCCGAGCCGGTTGCCGGCCGGGACGCGGCAGTCCTCCAGGAGGATCTCGCCGAAGCTGAAGCCGTGCAGCCCGCTCTGCGACCCGGGGGAGCCGGTGCGGAACCCGGGTCGGTCGCTCTCGACCAGGAAGGCGGACAGGCCCCGGCTGCCCTGGCCGGTGCGCAGGACCACGCCGTGCACGTCCCCGATGTGGGAGTTGCCGACGAAGCACTTGCGGCCGTTGAGCACGTACTCGTCGCCGTCGCGCACCGCCGTTCCGGTCATCCCGAGCACGTGCCCGCCGGATTCCGGCTCGGTGACGGCGATGGTCGGCAGGCACTCCCCGGAGGCGAACTTCGGCAGCCACTTGCGGCGTTGGGCCTGGGAGCCGTAGTGGAGGACCTTGGCCACGCCCAGCTGGGAGGCCTGCGCGATCGAGCCGGCGGCCCCGCTGACCCGGGCCAACTCCTCGATGATCACGGTCTTGGCGACGTGCCCCAGGCCGAGGCCGCCGAACTCCCGCGGGATCGTCACGCCGATCCAGCCCTGGCGGGCGATCTGCCGGGCCAGCTCGAACTCGATCTTCCGCTCGGCCTCCATCCCGGCCACCCGCGGACGCACCTCCTTCTCCGCGAAGTCACGGACCTCGGCGCGAAGCTCCTCGTGACGGTCGTCGGTGAAGTAGTCCATCGCCATGCTCCGGTCCTCTCGGTGTGTGCGGTGCCGTGCCTCCGTTCGTGCCGTCGATGCCGCTCCGGCAACCCCGCGGGGGCGGTGGGTGTGCGGGAGTTCCGGCCGGTCGCCCCGGTGCGATCGGCGCATGCGTCACCGGGCGGTGTCCCGGTGGCGGGCATCGTCCGTGTCTTCGGCAGGGCTCATTGTTGTATGGGGTGCCGGGGCAGCCCAGAGTCGATCTTGGATTGGCGCGATTCGGCCCGTCCCCGCCCGGAGGGGTTTCGCCCCGGCCCCGGCCGGGAATCGATCTTCGCTTCCGTGACGGTCCGTCGACCGGTCGTTCACGTGCAGTTTTGACTGGCCATCGGCAAGGCTGAGGAACGGTCGATCGGGACGGTCCGGCTGTTCTGATGTCTGGTTACATGTGCGCCATGACTGATGTGATGAGCACTCAAGGCCAGTTCCCGGGTGCCTCCGGCGAGTCCGCGCGAACCCGCAGGCTGCGCGGCCTCGGGCTCAACGACCCGTCCGCGGACGAGGCCTTCGACCGCTTCGCCCACCTCGCAGCCAGTATCACGCGCGCTCCCATCGCGATGGTCAACTTCATCAATGACGAACGCCAGATGTTCCGCGGGCTCTACATTCCGCCAAGTTCGACCGATGCCAGGGCCGAGGACGGATCGTCCTGGGCGGACCGCGGCATCGCGTTCGACCTCCCCACCCGCGAGATGCCGCTGAGCCACGGCTTCTGCCCGCACGTCGTCGCCCAGCGCTCCCCCCTCGCCCTCGACGACATCCTCGCCTACCCCCGGTTCGCCGGGAACCCGGTGGTGGACGAACTCGGCGTCCGCGCCTACCTCGGCGCTCCGCTCGTCGACGACACCAACACCGTCATCGGCACCGTCTGCGTCCTCGACCGGGAACCCCGGCAGTGGGGGCGCGAGCGGCTGCGCGACATCCAGCACCTCGCCGAGGCGCTGCTCTCCGAGATCCGGCTGCGCGACAGCCTGCTCGCCCAGCGCCAGGAGATGTTCGCCGCCTTCGACGGCTCGCCGTTCCCCATCATGCTCACCGAGGGCCCGGTCCAGGAGATCCGGTACGCCAACGCCCAGCACACCGACACCTTCGGCGCGCCGACGGCCTACGGGACGATCGGCGCCGCCTACCCGCAGCTCGGCGCCGCGGGCCTCGAACAGACCGTCGTGGAGGCGTACCACACCGGTCGCACCGCCGTCCTCGACGACGTCCGGATCGACTCCGCCCGTCCCGACGCGCAGCGCGGACGGCAGGTGTTCAGCTTCACCTGCACCCCGCTGCGGGCCGCGCTCACCGGACGGATCAACGGCGTCCTCACCGTCGGCATGGACATCACCGCCCAGTCCCGCACCGAGGAGGAACTCGGCACGCTGGCCGCCCTGCTCGTCGACCGGCTCCAGCAGAGCGGCGCCTCCGTGCCCGGCCGCTCCGCCGTCGCCGGCGGGGCCGGACCCGGCCTGCCCGCCTGAACCCCGGCCGGGTGCGGACCGTCCACCACCGTGGCGGGGCGCCTCTCACCCCCGTGGAGAGGACCCCGCCACGCTGCCGTCCGGCGCCGGGAGCCCGCCGGGTGCCCGCGGGGTGACGTTCCCGTGCTTGTCCGCGTCCGCCGGGCACTGCCGGAGGCCCGCCGCCCGGGCCGAGCGGGTGAACCCTCCCCGCTCCGCCGCCCCGACCGGGCCCGTGCCCGGGGCACCGGATGGTAGGCATGGGCCGCATGGACTGGTTCGCCGCCCCCGACTACTGGCTGAGCCGGCTGCTCGTCCAACGCCTGCTCGCCGCCCTCTACCTGATCGGATTCCTGGCCGCCGCCGGGCAGTTCCGCGCGCTCATCGGCGCCGACGGGATGCTGCCGGTGCCCCGCTTCACCGCCCGGGTCCCGTTCCGCCGGTCGCCCGGCCTGTTCCACCTCCACTACAGCGACCGGTTCTTCGCCGCCGTCGCCTGGAGCGGCGCCGCGCTCGCCGCCGCCGTCGCGGCCGGGCTCGGCGACGCCGTCCCGCTCTGGGCGTCGATCCTGCTGTGGGCGGTGCTCTGGACCCTCTACCTCTCCATCGTCAACGTCGGGCAGACCTGGTACTCCTTCGGCTGGGAGTCCCTGCTGCTCGAAGCAGGCTTCCTCGCCGCCTTCCTGGGCGACGCCGACACCGCCCCGCCCACCCTGGTGCTGTGGCTGATGCGTTGGCTGGCCTTCCGGGTCGAGTTCGGCGCCGGACTGATCAAGCTGCGCGGCGACAGCTGCTGGCGCGACCTGACCTGCCTCCAGTATCACCACGAGACCCAGCCGATGCCCGGACCGCTCAGCTGGTTCTTCCACCACCTGCCCGCCCCGCTGCACCGGGTCGAGGCCGCCGTCAATCACATCGTCCAACTCGTCGTACCGGTCGGCCTGCTGTTGCCGCAGCCGGTCGCGAGCGGCGCGGCCTGCGCCGTCATCGCCACCCAGCTCTGGCTGGTGGCGTCCGGCAACTTCGCCTGGCTCAACTGGCTGACCATCGCCCTCGCCCTCGCCGCCGTCGAACCGGCCCGCCTCGGCCTGCCCGTCCACGCCCGCGCCTACCCCGGCACCCCGGTCTGGTACGAGGTGCTGGTGATCGCGCTGACCGCCGCCGTCCTGGTGCTCAGCTACTGGCCGGTGCGCAACATGATCTCCCGCGGCCAGGCCATGAACCGCTCCTTCAACCGCCTGCACCTCGTCAACACCTACGGTGCCTTCGGCAGTGTCAACCGGTTCCGCCAGGAGGTGGTGGTCGAGGGCACCGACGAGACGGTGCTCACCCCGCACACCGTCTGGCGCGAGTACGGCTTCAAGGGCAAGCCCGGCGACGTGCGCCGCCGCCCGCGCCAGTTCGCGCCCTACCACCTGCGGCTCGACTGGCTGATGTGGTTCGCCGGCATCTCCTCCGCCTACGCCCGCCCCTGGTTCCTCCCCTTCGTCGCCCGCCTGCTGTCCGGCGACCGGGCCACTCTGCGCCTGCTGCGCCACAACCCCTTCCCGGACGCCTTCTTCGCCAACCACGACGGCACCACCGCCTGGAAGTGGATGCGGCACATCTACGAGAGCACCGGCC